>JBAXHR010000041.1:0-7819 GCA_037138835.1 Candidatus Moraniibacteriota bacterium
TAATAAGATGTTGGATTTGATACAAGAAATATATGAAAAATAAGATGGCTCAAATAACAAACTGCCAAAATCTAGCTCAAAATATAGCAAAAATCCTTGAAAATGGGAGAAAAAAGGCTGTATCAAATGTCAATGCAATACTTTTGCAAACATATTGGGAAGTGGGCAAAACCATTGTTGAATTTGAGCAAAAAGGAAATATTAAAGCGGAATATGGTAAGGAATTGTTGCTGAATATTTCCAAAGAGTTGAAAAAATATGGGAAAGGATTTAGTAGAAGCAACTTGCAGTATATGAGGCTTTTGTATGTTTCATTTCCAAAAATGCCAGACGCGTCTGGCAAATTGACTTGGAGTCATTATGTAGAGATTTTGGGAGTATCGAATGAGCTTGCCCGTAGCTTTTATGAGAGGCAATGTATTCTTGAAAACTGGTCAGTCAGGGAACTTAAAAGACAGAAACAGTCGATGCTTTTTGAGCGGTTTGCACTTGGCAAAAATAAGGAAGAAATTTTAGAGCTTTCTCACAAGGGACAAGGCATTCAAAAAGCAGAAGACATCATCAAGGAGCCATATGTCCTTGAATTTCTTGGTATTCCAGAATCTCACAACTGCTCAGAAGCCGAATTGGAACAGAAAATTATTGATAATTTGCAAATGTTTTTATTGGAGCTTGGCAAGGGTTTTACTTCCCGCAGGTTCAAGTTTATAACTTAAACCTTAAAGTTTACGATTTAGAGATAATTAGCATAACATTTTTTTTATGAAAATCTTAGTCACGGGTGGGGCGGGCTTTATTGGCTCAAATGTTACCAGCAAACTTCTCAAAAGAGGGGATAGTGTGGTTTGTGTGGATGAGTTTAATGACTATTACTCTCCAAAAATCAAAGAGCGCAATGTGGCGCCGTTTTTGGAAAACCCAAATTACACCCTTTATCGCGGCACCATCACGGACTATGAATTTTTGAAACAAATTTTTGAAAAAGAAAAAATCCAAAGAGTGATTCACACGGCCGCCAGGGCAGGCGTGCGTCCAAGCATTCAAGATCCTTTTCTTTATGAAGACACCAATATCAAAGGAACCTTGAATTTGCTTCACTTGTCCAAGGAATTTGGGATTGAAAATTTTGTGCTTTTCAGCTCATCTTCAGTGTATGGAAATTCGGAAAAAGTGCCATTTTGCGAAACTGACTCGGTGGATCATCCCATTTCACCCTATGCAGCCACCAAGAAGGCCACAGAGCTTCTGGGCTACACTTATCATCATTTATACGGCCTCAATGTTAATGTGGTGCGTCCCTTCACGGTCTACGGGCCCGGTGGCAGGCCTGATATGGCACCCTTTCTTTTCACCAAATGGATTGATGAAGGGGTTGAACTTAAGCGTTTTGGTGACGGCTCAACTCGCCGGGATTACACCTTTATTGATGATATCGTCGATGGAACTTTGGCAGCAGTCGACAAATGCTTGGGTTATGAAATTTTCAATTTGGGCAATTCCGACACAATCGACCTGAACACCTTCATTGCCACAATTGAAAAAATTCTTGGCAAAAAAGCCGCCGTCAAGCAGTATCCGCCTTTCCCAGGCGATGTGCCGATTACCTATGCTGACCTGACCAAATCTCGCGCCATGCTAGGCTACAATCCAAAAGTCAAAATCGAAGAAGGCATGGGGAGGTTTATTAAATGGTACTTGGAAAATAAAAATTTATACTAATATGAAACAACACGAAAATTATCGCGAACTAATTTGGGTTTTGGCAAAAACGGATTTCAAACTGCGTTATCATGGCAGTGTGCTGGGTTATGCATGGGCAATTTTGAAACCACTGTTGATGTTTTCGATTTTGAATTTTGTTTTTTCGTCACTGTTTAATGCGCGTGGCAATGGCATTGAGTATTATTCCTTGCAACTGTTGGTGGGGATTATTTTGTTTAACTTTTTTTCTGAGGGCACCATGGCAGGGATGTGTTCCTTGCTTTCCAAGTCGCAACTAGTCACCAAAATTTATGTGCCTCGTTGGACGATTATTTTGGCTTCCACGATCAATTCGGCACTGGTTTTTTTGATGAACATCTTGGTGATTGTTTTCTTTTTTGCGCTCAACCAATTTTTGCCAAGTTTTGAGGCAGTCGCGCTTTTTGTGATGTTTTTGTTGTTCACCTATGTCATCATCGTGGGCTTTTCACTGTTGATGGCACCTCTTTATGTGAAGTTTCGCGACCTTTCGATGATTTGGGAAGTGCTACTTTCCATTCTTTTTTACGCCAGTCCAATTGTTTATTCCCTACAAATGATGCCTGAAAAAATGCAGAAATTGATGTTGCTAAACCCGATGGCGTTTGTGATTCACTTTTCCAAAGAAGGACTCATCAACAATCATTTCGCTGACCCTTGGAAAACTTTTCTTTTCATTCTAACCGTTCTTGCTTTTTTCACCCTCGGCACATTTTCCTACAACAAACTCGCCAGCAAAGTTGCCGAGGAAATCTAGTTGTTACCTTAGGGCTTATGCGCTTACTCGGAAATTCCTAGAGCGTAATTTCCTCACTAAGTAAACTGCCCTCGGTCTACTTCAAGTTTTTTTCGCTAAACAAATCCTCTGTAAGTAATTTTCTCGCAAACGCATAAGCCCCGACAGGATTCAATTTTATCAGTAAACCACTTGACAAGCCCAATCCTCGGATTGAGGCTTGTTTTGGCTAAGACTATTGATTTTTCAGGGGCTTGTGTTAAGCTAGGTTTATATGCAAAAGAAAAAAATCTTTATTGAAGTTCAACTTCCTGGCCAAGTCAAAAAGCGATTGAGTAGGAAAATTGAGCAGTGGGCTGAGCTGCCAGTCAAATGGAGCAAAGAGGAAAATTTCCACTTGGCAATTTCTTTCGTGGGCTATGTCGACGAAAGCATGTTGCCAGAAATTTGCGCCAAAGTCAGCTCTGCCACCGAAAGTGTGGAAGCTTTTGATTTGCAGTTGGACAACATCAAATTCAGTCCCAATGAGCTTGACCCACAAACTGTGGTGCTCACTGGTCAGCCAAGCAAAGAGCTCGGAGCACTCCACTGCGCCATCCAACAAGCCCTTGGCATGAAAACCGAGCAATACAAACATTTCCGACCTGTCATCACCTTGGGAAAAATTCGCAGTCAGCAATGGGAAGAGTTGGCAGAAAAACCAATCATCAATGAAAAAGTTTCCGTGGTTGTGCCGATTGATTTTGTCAGTGTGATGGAAAGCAAAGGTGGGGGAGCAGAATATTTTTCACTAGAAGACTGCCCACTATCATAAAAAACATGCAATACCGAAGCAATCAGAAATACAACATTATTAAATGTCATCCTGAACTTGTTTCAGAGCCTGTCCTGAATTTAGTTCAGGAATCTCTAACGCACAAGATTGACTAAGATAAAGCGAGTAGATGCTAAAACAAGTTCAGCATGACACGAGAAAGAATATAATAATAATTGAGTTAATTCTGCGTTCCATACTCTATGTTCCATGAAATTACTTAATATTCAAATCGACAATTTGAGCAGGCAAGAAATTTTGGAAAAGATAGAATTTTTTTTGCAGGAGGATTGTTTTTATCAAGTCGCCACCATCAATCCGGAATTTCTATTGGAGGCACAAAAAGATGCCGAATTTAAAAATATTCTGAACAGTTGCTCATTGAATGTGGCAGATGGGATTGGAATTGGCTACGCTTTTTTGCGTTTTGGTAAAATCTTGAAAACCAGGTTTGCAGGTGTAGATTTGACTCAAGAAATTTTGCAACTTGCCAATACCCAAAAACTCAGTGTTTTCCTGGCCATCAACAGCACCGGACTCAGCTCTTATAAAGAAATATCGAAAATATTAAGCAAAGAATATCCCCAAATTATTTTCTCTGGCGACACTATCGATAAAGAATTTTTCAGCTCATACAAAATACTAGATACTAGGTACAAGATACTACTCTGCAACTTCGGTGCCCCTTGGCAGGAAAAGTTTCTTTCCAGGCAAAAAAATGCTAAAATAAGATTAGCGATGGGAGTGGGTGGTAGCTTCGATTTCTTGACTGGCAAACTCAAGCGCGCGCCCAAGCTTTTTCAACAACTTGGCTTGGAATGGTTTTGGCGTTTGGCGCAAGAACCAAAATATCGCTGGAAACGAATTTGCAGAGCAGTGCTGGTTTTTCCTTTTAAAATTATCTTTTCAAAAAATTCTAATGACTGATTCAAGCAAAAAAATTCGTGTGCGGTTTGCGCCTTCACCAACTGGCTATTTGCACATTGGTGGTTTGCGCACGGCGCTTTACAACTATCTTTTTGCCAAGCAAAAAGGTGGAGATTTTTTGCTTCGCATCGAGGACACGGATCAAAAAAGATTTGTCGAGGGCGCAGTGGAAAATTTGATTAATGCCCTTGCGCAAATGGGTTTAACTTGGGACGAGGGAGTGCAAATCAATGATCAAAAATCAATAACCAATAACCAACAAACGCAAAATTCAACAACTTACAATGGTGTTATTGAAATAGGGGATTGTGGGCCTTATGTGCAATCGGAACGCTTGGAGCTTTACAAGAAATATGCTGAGCAGTTGGTGGCGACTGGCAAAGCCTACTATTGTTTCTGCGAGCCAGCACGCTTGGAAAAAATGCGCGAAAAACAACAAACAGAAAAATTGCCACCGATGTATGACCGCTATTGCTTGACCGAGCTTACACCTGAAGAAATCAATGAAAAACTCAAAAATAATTGCCCGGTGACGATTCGTTTGAAAGTGCCCAAGGATGAAGTGGTGGAATTTGAAGATTTGGTGCGCGGCAAAGTTTCCTTTGCCACCAGCACCATTGATGATCAGGTGTTGCTGAAGTCTGATGGTTTCCCAACTTATCACTTGGCCAATGTGGTGGATGATCATTTGATGGGCATCACCACTGTGATTCGCGGCGAAGAATGGCTTCCAAGCACGCCAAAACACATTTTGCTTTATCGCGCTTTTGACTGGGAAATTCCTGCCTTCGCGCACATTCCGCTCTTGCTAAATCCTGACAAATCCAAACTTTCCAAGCGCCAAGGTGATGTCGCGGTGGAAGATTATCTGCAAAAAGGTTATCTCAAAGAGGCGCTGCTTAATTTTGTGGCACTGCTTGGTTGGAACCCAGGGGAGGGGAGTGTGCAGGAGATTTTTTCACTGGACGAGTTGGTGGAAAAATTTGATTTGAAAAAAGTGCACAAGGCCGGTGCCGTTTTTGATTTGAAAAAACTAGATTGGCTCAATGCGCAGTATCTCAAGAAATTGTCCATCGAAGAATTATTTGAAAAAGCCCAGCCCTTCTTTGAGCAAAAAGAATTTTATAAAGAGTGGAACGCAAAGCATACTTGCCTGTCCGGCCTGCCTGTCCGGCAGGCAGGTAGGCAGGCAGCATGGAGCAATGAGGACAAAAAGGAATACATGAAAAAAGTCTTGACTATTGAGCAAGACCGCTTGGCAAATTTTTCGCAAGTTGGAGAGGAAAATAAATTCTTTTTTGAGGAAATAACTTACGAGAAAAGTTTGCTTTTTTGGAAAGAGATGACCGATGAACAACTGCGCACCTCTTTGCAAAAATTGTATTCGGTTTTGAGTGAAATTAATCAGGAAACATGGACTCGCCAAGCGCTTGAAGCAAAATTAGTTGTCGCTTCTGGTGACAACAAAGGACAACTGCTTTGGCCTCTGCGTGCATGCCTAACAGGCGCACAAAAATCACCCTCGCCTTTTGATTGCGCTTGGGTATTGGGAAAAGAAGAAAGTTTGAAAAGAATCGAGAAAGCCCTGGATTTAATTGGCTAGATCGATATAGTACCGAATCAAAAAACTTATCTCACCTGTCATTCCGGATTTAGTCCGGAATCCCGAACTTAAGCGCGCCAAACTTACTGCAACGAAGATACTGAAACAAGTTCAGTATGACAACAGTAATTAATTTGATTTGGTATAAACTGATGTAATATGCAAAAAAAAATCAAAAAACAACCGCATAAATTCAGCTCCTTGGGACTTTTCTCCTTGGTTGTTTTGGCTTTTCTGGTGATGGCATTTTCACGGGCAAGCGCTGAAGATCTTGTTTCCGAGGCCAATCAAGATAAGCTAGATGAGCTCAATGATAAAGCTGCCGTTTATCGCCAAATTATCAATATTAAGAAAAAGCAAAGCGAAACCCTGGACAACAAAATTTCCTCGATGACATCAACCATCAAGGATGTGCAAGGTCAAATCAAGGAAGCTGAAAATCAGATTGACGGACTTAATTCCGAAATTGGCAGTCTTGAAAGCCAAATTGCCAACAAGAAAAATCAAATTGCCTCTGAAGAAAAAATCCTTGGCAAAGTTATTCAGGCTTATTATCAAATCACCCAAACTAGCCCCGTAGCTATTTATTTGGCAGAAGATAACATAGCTTCTTTTATGGTCAACAAGGATCGTGTTTCGCAAACAGGTGACAAAATCAGGGAGATGATTGAGAATCTCAATCAATTGAAAGCTGGGATCGAAGAGCAAAATCAGCAATTAAACAGCAAGAAAGGGAACTTGGTTGATGCTCATCAGGATCTGCAAAGCAAACACGATAATTTTCAAAGCATCAAAAAACAGCAAACTATTCTCCTAGCTCAAACTCAAAGCGAGGAAGAAAAATACAGTGAATTGCTCAAAAATGTGCAAGAGCAAAAAGAGCAGTTGCTCAATCTTACAACACTAGCAGGAGCTAGTTTTTCACTGGATGGGCTTTCGGTCGAGGAATATCTCAAAAAACATCAGCCATCTTCATCACTTTTTGCATCCACGAGTTGGTATTTTTCTCAAAAAGATTCTCGCTGGGGAAGTATGACTATTGGAAAAACAAAGACCTTGATGAGTGATTATGGTTGTGCGGTGACTTCAGTGGCGATGGTTTTCAAAAATCATGGCGGCTCAATCACCCCTGGTGGCCTCGCCAAGCAACCAATTTTCTCGGGAGACTTGATCAATTGGCCAAGCCCTTGGGATAAGCCAAAATTGGAAATCAGCAGTGAAGGAAAATCGCACAAGAATATCAATTGGTCAACCGTTGATAGTGAAATAAAAAAGGATAATCCTGTGATTGTTTATATTGGCAGATCCAATGGTTCTGGCGGTCATTATGTGGTGGTTCATCATAAGGCTTCAGGCAGTGATTATGTGGTCCATGATCCATACTTTGGTGCCAATATTCTTTTGAGCAGTTCGCGCGCCCTCATTGGCGCCATGGGCTCAAGCAGTTCAACTTATATTGATCAAATGATTGTTTATAATTGATTTTGGAGGGTAAAACAGCCCCCAAAAGGTCTCAAAATGACCCCGAAATAATGGCTTATTTGAGCCAAAAAATGACGCTCAAAATTGAGCTGTAAGCTCTCTCAAAGTCAAAAGTGGTACACCCATACCACCTAATATGGCTCAAATAAAGCTTTATGTTCACATGCTTGTGATCTTATATATTTCAATGTTATAATAAAAAAAATATGAGTAAACAAAGATGGACTTTGGAAAAAATCTCCGAAGGTTTTGAAAAATTTTATAAATTAAACAATCGTTATCCGGTCGCTTATGATGTTGATGATTGTGATTTCTTGCCATCTTCAAGGCAAATACAAAGAGCATTTGGGGGATTAATTAATTTGCGTAAAAAACTAGGTCTAGAGGTTGCAAATTATAGTAATGGCAAGGAGCGTTCTGATTTAGTTAGCACTTTCAATATCAGAGGTAGGAAATATGAAAATATTGTTTTTAATATATTAAATATTTATACGCCAAAACCTGCCAATAAACGTAA
>JBAXHR010000042.1:0-7763 GCA_037138835.1 Candidatus Moraniibacteriota bacterium
TAATTTGTATATGGAAAATCCAGAAGAATTTTTAACTTTTAATGCTGATGAGAAATTTGCTTATTCAACAAAAAGTCATCAGTCATCGGTCATTAGTCATCATGAAGATTTGAAATTTGAAATTGTAAAAGCGGAGAAAATTGAGCTTGGAATTAATTATTCAAAATTCAAAATTCAATCCGCCAGTTGGCGGACAAAATTCACCTTAAATATTCCAGGACTTTTCAACATCGAGAATGCCCTTGCAGCCATTTGTGTGGCATTAGGAGAGGGGATTGATCTGGCCCTAGCAAGTGAAGCTCTTGCGGAAATAAAAGCCGTGGCGGGGCGAATGGAGGCCGTAGCAAACGAAATAGGCGCCAATATTTTGGTGGATTTTGCTTTGACGCCCAATGCGTTGGAAAAACTCTATGGCTTGCTTTCCAGCGTGAAAAAACCCACCGCCAAAATTATTGCGATTCTGGGTTCTTGCGGTGATCGCGACCAAGGCAAACGACCCTTGATGGGCGAAATTGTCGCCAAATATGCGGACATTGTCATTCTCACCAATGAAGAGCCGTATCATGAAGAACCGCAACGGATAATAGATGATATTTTTGCAGGGATTGAAAATAAAACTGAAAATGAAAATCTTTGGCGGATTCTTGATCGTCGCAGTGCAATTGCCAAGGCTCTGTCGCTGGCCAGCAAGGATGACATTGTTTGCATCACTGGCATGGGAAATTTTGAAACGATGGTGGTTGGCGACCAAAAATTGCCTTGGAATGACAAGCAAGTGATTCAGGAGGAGCTGGGGAAAATGCAATAAACAAATAGACAATATTCAATAAGTAAAATACCTGTCTATCTACCTATCGGTAGACAGGCCGGACAGGCAGGCAAAATACAAAAATACAAAAGCAGGTAGCGTGCCTGCTTTTTTGTTGGAAATTTTTTGCAAGAGTTGAATTTTTTTGCGGTCGCAATTTTTTTCAACTACTTAGTTTTTAATTATGCCAAAACTATGCGGTCGTCGAGTTTTGGCATAATTACCTCTTTACTTTGCCCCTGCCCAGAGGGTTTCGAAGATGGCCTTGAAACTTTCATGAATGGATTTGCTTTCAATAATGAAAGCAAATTTTTCTTTGAAGGAAAGAATGGCTACACTGTTTTTTTCATAAATTAACACCTCAAAGCTAATTTTGAAAAGATTGGCTGGCAGAAATTTTGACTGACGCAGATGCTGGATATTTTTTGCGGAAAGATTTGTCATTGTTTGATTTTCTGGCATCAGGGTTCTGGAAGCGATTTTTCTTTTGATTCTGGCTGGTCGATAGGTTTGTTCAAAAAAGTCTTCACCAAAATCAAAAAAATATGATTCAGAAAACATCATAAGAATTTCCTGCTGAGGTTGTTCGAGAGTTTTCATGAGCACTTCCTTGATGCCTTCTTCACCTTCGAAATAGCGAATCTCTGGTTTATTGTCGATGAGATTGGTGAAGGCCAGCAATTGTGGGATAAGCGCAGAAATTTCTTTTTTTCTTTCTTCCATAATTCTTTCCAAATCTCGCGGGTCTTCGGCAAAATAGTGAGTTTTACCGTCTTTTTTGAGGGCGCTGATCAGCCCTTTTGTCATCAGGTTTTCCAAGGAAAGATAAACGGTGGTTCTTTTGATGCCGGCTTGGCGGGCAATGCGACTGACGGAAGTTTGGCCAAGTTCAAGCGTAGCGAGATAAATTTTCGCTTCATTTTCACTCAGGCCTGCGTTTTGAAGTTGTTTGTGGAGCATAATTTTGTATAAAAATAGAATAAAAATTGTCATCCTAAGGAGCACAGCAGTGCGACGTGAGGATCTGAGCCCAGATTTCTCGATTCCTCCGCCTGCTGGCGGATTCACTCGAAATGACATAAATATCTATATCTGTCATCGCAAATGACAACACTTTTATGATAGCATACTTGGACAAAAAAGGCAATAAATAGGTAAAAAATGGCTTGGTATTTTTTGGGCATAAGTCTAAGTCGGCATTAGCAGTGACAAAATGCTGATTTGGTGCTATACTTTATTGTTACGATGAATAAAGAATAGAAAACATCACTGCGCCTCATCTTTTAAAAAATTTGTGTGTAATTTTTAAAAATTTTTCTTTGAAAAAGTGGTATAATTGATTTAGCAAATAAGCAATTTTGATATATTTTAAATTAATAATAAAAAATTATGACAAGTGATAAAAAAAAATTAATCAAGCGGCAAATGGCAGATTGGCAAAAGTGGTCTAGTTATTGGAAGCTCTTAAAAGCTGGCTCGCGACCAAGTCAGGAGGATGTGAAAATAATCTTTGACCAAATCAGCAAGCATATTAAGGGTATAAAAAATCCAAATGTTGTTATTTTGGGTTCGACGCCAGAATTCAGAGAAATGTGCGGAATTTTTTCTGCGGTTTATGGCGCTGAGGTTGTTTGTGTCGAACTTGTGGATTATATGTATAAAGCAATGACGCAGTTGTTGCTGCAAAAAAATGAGAAAGAGTCAGTGATTTTTTGCAACTGGCTCGAGATTAAATTGCCCAACAATTTTGCGGATGTTGTTATCGGAGATCTCACTGAAGGAAACATCACCGCTGAACTTTTACCAAAATATTATGCGGAAATGAATCGAGTTTTGAAAGACGATGGCAAATATATTCATCGAACAACGGCCTATCCTAACAAAGAAATTGCCAAACCAGCTTTGAAGTTGAAAGATGTTTTGAAAAAACTGAGAGCATATGAAAAAAAGATTTTCAAAGGTGAAATGTCAGTGCATGAGGTGGCAAATTATTTTGGTGCAGAACTTGCCTGGGACAGTTGGTATAAAATTAACAATGGCTGCTCACTTTCTATTTCAGCTTATGGCGAGGAAATTGCGGAAATTGATAAGCTTAATGATGAGCTCTCGAAACTTGTAATGAAGGCATTTCACATGATTTGGGATAGTGCCGTCGCAAAAACTTGGGATTATTATACTCTCGAAAAAACAAATTGGGATTATCAAAAGTTTTTTAAAGAGGTAGAATACTATTATGCCAGTAGTTATCCAACTGCCAAATATACTCCAATTTTTGTTATGACTAAAAAATAATATTCATCAAAATATGTCAAAAAATGAATTTTTAAATATCACAAGGGAATCTGAGCAAACCAAGGAAGCAATCACAGCTGAAGAGTTTTTTGAGTTTGAGCAAGATGAAAGGAGCGGGAAATGGCTCAAAATAGAAAAAGGGCAACATTAAGTTGAAGGTGCGTTGTATGAACCAGCATCACCAAATGGCGAAACAATTGTGTTTGTGCCAGGAAGTCCAGGTGATAGCGTTGCTTGGTTTGAGAATCGTGATTTGGCATGGTTGTTGGAAGAAGGGTTTAAGGTTTTTGTTGCTCGACATGGTGGCGTGAAGATTAATGACTACACAAAGGGTGCGGTGAATAATGAAAAAAGAGGGCAGTATTCTAAGCACATCGGCAATGAGGAAATGCAAATAGCAGAATGGATGAAAGAGCCAGAGCTTGCTATTGAATATTTTTCGGATAATAAGGTGACGGTTATTTCTCATAGTTTGGGAGGTCTGGCAGTCGGCAATTCTCTAATTGAGCTGGGAAAAAATCAGAAACTTGGCAATGTGCAGAAATGGATTAATCTTTCAGGGGTAACTTATGATATGCAGACATTTCATGATAAAACAGAAATCATTTGGCGAGAATTTGCAAATGGATATTTGAAGGAATGTTGCCAGTACCCTGATGGCGATAAAGTTGTGGATGATATAATAACGGCTTTAGAGAAAATGAATGAATCGTTGCTAGAAATGCAATTGCCTGAAGCGCTGAGAATTATATCAGTTAATCCGCAACAAGATGAATATGCTCCTGTTGCAGGCATGAAAAATGTGCATAATTTAATGGCAAGAGGTTTGTCGGTGGTGGATAAGACGCTCACAGAGGAAAAATTCCTAGAAGTGAAGAAGAATAATAAATATGCAATGTTTCATGATTTTTTGAATCTTGAACCAGAGACCTTGCACCGGCTTGTAAAAAGGAGCATTTCTAAACATAGGCATGGCACAACTTTTGAAAATCCAGCGCCGAAGAGTTCAACATTGAAAAAGGAAGTAGCAGAACCTTCTCAGCGGGAAATTTATGATTTTAATAGTGCCGAGTATGTCAAAACAACTGAAACCGATCCAGCTAAACGATATTTGCAATATCCTGAAAGCTTTCGGTTGGTTGGCGATGTTGATGGTAAGGATGTCTTGGATATGGGATGTGGAAATGGAATGTTTACTCGGGCATTAGCAAGAGCTGGTGCAAGAGTGGTTGCCTTTGACACTTCTGTGGAGCAAATTAAGAATGCAATTAAAAATGAAAAGAATGAGGCTCTAGGCATCGAATATCTAGTTGCAGACACAGTTTTTGATAATAAGGGAAGGAAATTCGATCTTGTTTCGGCAATTATGGTGTTGCCTTGCGCTGCAGATGTTACGCAGTTGAAAAAAATGTTTGCAGGGGCAAGTGACTGTTTGAAGGAAAGAGGAAAATTTGTTTGTCTTACGCTTAACCCTGATTTTAAGAGATTTGGTCAGCCAGTATGTGGACGAGTATTTCATGGGAAAGAAAATGAGCGTAAAATTAATATTGATTTTTTGAATGAGGATGGCAGTGTTAAATTCAAGATTGCTGATACTTATTTTAGTCGGGAAGATGTTGAAAAAGCCGCAACAGCAGCAGGTTTTTCGTATATTAGTTGGGAAAAATTACATGTGCTGCCTGAGGGTGTTGCAGTTAAAGGTGAAGATTTTTGGGCTGGTTATGAGGAAGATTGCCCATATATTGGATTGGTTGCTTATAAATAGTAATTATTTTCTTTCGGTTTATCATCTAGGGTAGCTCGCAAATTTTAAAAGCATACTAATTTAGTATGCTTTTAAAATTGCTTCACAGTATGGCTTTTAATGAGAAAAAAGCTCAAGAAAAATTGATTTTATTTCCCAAACCCCTCCAAATACTCCGGCAGTTTCAAGATCCATTGGGCTTGTTGGGGATAAAACAAAAAGTGCTCCACATCCTTGACGGCCAAGGAGAGATTGCCAAAGAGAGATATTGCAAAGAAAATTGTAGCATGATATAATAGCACTAGAAAATTGAAATTTTAAGCAAGTGCTAAATATGAACAAAAAAATACAAAATATTTCAGATGAGAAGACTCAAATTATTTTTTATGAGACTGAAGACAGAAAAACCAAAGTGGAGGTTTGCTTTGAGCATGAAAATGTGTGGCTTACGCAAAAGCAAATGGCCGTCTTATTTGAAACAACTGTTGCCAATGTTAATATTCATCTCAAAAACATATTTCAAGTAGGTGAACATCAGGAGATTTCAGTTATTAAGGAATTCTTAATAACTGCCTCTGATGGAAAGAAATACAAAACTAAAATGTATGAGTTGGCCGTTATTATTGCAGTCGGCTTCCGTGTAAATTCCAATAGGGGAGTCTTTTTCCGCCAGTGGGCCTCAGAAAGATTGAAAGAATATATGGTAAAAGGATTTGCCCTAGATGACATTCGACTTAAACAGGGTGGGCAAAAATCTCGTTTTTTTGAAGAACTTTTGCAGAAAATTCGAGACATTCGTTCAAGTGAAAGAATGCTTTATCAAAAAGTGACTGATATTTATGCGACTAGTATTGATTATCAAAAGTATGCTAAAGACACAGAATTATTTTTCAAAACAGTTCAAAACAAGATGCATTTTGCGGTGAGCGGGAAAACTGCTGCGCAGTTGATTGCTCAGCGTGCCGATAGCGAAAAGGCTTTAATGGGACTGACTAATTTCTCTGGTTTGCATCCAATCCAGCAAGATATTTATATTGCAAAAAATTATTTAAATGAGCAAGAATTGGAAAGCCTGAATCGAATCGTTGATGCATATCTATCATTTGCTGAAATTCAAGCTAAAAATGAGCAAGGCATGACAATGAAAGAATGGGTTGGCAAATTAGATGAGTATTTGAAACTTTTAGGAAAAGGTGTTTTGAAAAACGCTGGCAATGTGAGTGCCAAAGAAGCTGAGAAGAAAGCCTCACAAGAGTATGAAAAATATCGAAAAAAGCAAGATAAAAAATATGTCTCTGATTTTGATCGAGCAGCTAAAAATTTATTGGAAGGTAAAAAAGGAAAGAGTGAGCAAATTTAATATGGTGCTTTAAATCTGTCATTTCCCAAACCCCTCCAAATACTCCGGCAGTTTCAAAATCCATTGGGCTTGTTTGGGATAAAACAAAAAGCGTTCCACATCCTTGACGGCCAAAGGCAGGTCGCTTTTTTGGGCTTGAGTTTTCAAAAATTCAATTAGCTCTGCTCGATTGCTGATGGCGAGATTTTTTTCTTGGAAGATGGCATAATTTGGCTCAAGGTTTTGCTGACTCAAAAACCAAACCAAATCATAAAAATCACGTCCTTTTTGATAGGGGCGAAAAATGATGGCGATGATTTTTTGGGCAAAGAGCGTTTCGAGGGTATTGGAAATAATGTTGAAACTTTTTCCATAGGCAAAAACTTGTTTTGATTCATATCGGATATTTTTGTAAGGAGTTGGATCAATTTCGAATTTGATTTTCAATTTCTGATCTGTCAGTTCGCTTAAACCCATTTCCTTCATAACCTGAGAAAATTTCACATTAACGATAATAATATTTTCAGTTTTTTTTACACTCGTATCCGTTGGAAAACCCAATTCAATCAATTTTTTTTGGAGAAACTTGGCAAGAGCTGCATAATCTAGATCAGCTTTAATAAGGTCAAAGTCCAAATCTTCGGAAAATCTTTCAATTTTATGCACAAATCTTAGGCAGGTTCCGCCCAAAAAAGATAGATGTGGACCAAATTTTGAATTAAAGAGAATTGCCAAAATTTCTGTCTGGAGATATTCAGTCAGCACGCGACGGGGAACATTTGGGATGTCATTTCTTTTGATATAATCTTCAAGAAAAAATTTATCTAACATTTTTTTGATAATTTAAAACTCCATTAATTAGTTCGTTAACTCTTTTGTCTTTAAGGATATTTTTGTATAAATCTATTTTTTTCTTTTCAAATTTGAAGTCCTCATCAATTCTGAGTTCTTTCCAGTAGCCAAAGTCGTTGATGATTTTATTTTTGTTTAGATAAAGATAATCCAGCAAGGCTTTTTCAGGGGTAGCGATGTTAAAAGAAATATTTTTTTCACTGCGGGATTCGTAGCCTGTGAAAAATTCAGGCTTAACTTTTTGATAAGAGAAATTTCCAAAGTTGTTTTTGAAATGTTTTGGGGTGCGGGAAGTTACGCAGGTGTAGGTTCCCGGAATATCCGGGATAATTCCATAGTAATTCAAGGCAAATTCTAGACTCAAATAAGATGGCTCATAGATTTTTCCTGCTAGTAGCATCGGGTTGATTTCGTTTTTTGCGTGCGAAAGGAGGTATAAACCTTCTTTTATTCTTTCTAGATATCCCCTCTTAACCCAAAAGGCAAGTTGAGTTAGGATATTTTTTTGGTCGAAAAAAATGTTTTTTACCTCTAAAGCGGTAAAAACTGGATAGTTTTTCATTTTTTCTTCAAAATCGAAAAATTGCATATAGCAAGCCAATAAATTGATTTAAGCGTTTCTCCTTATTATTATATATAATAATAAGGAGAAACGCAAGCGCAAAATTTTAGCTAAGGCTCTGTAACAAAATAAGTTGTGCAGTTCGTGCTCAGATTTGCGTCAGATT
>JBAXHR010000043.1:0-7615 GCA_037138835.1 Candidatus Moraniibacteriota bacterium
GCTTGATTGATAGTTTTCGAATTTGAAATTTATAATTTGAAATTTGAAATCAAATCTTAATGAAAAAATGTTTAATTTTAAAAATTTAAAATTGATTAAAAATTAAAAATTTCAAATTATAAATTTATGTCTATGAACTATAAAAAAACAACGCTTAGCAGTGGTCTGCGGATTTTGACGGTGCCGATGGCGGGGACAGCGACGGCAACGGTGATGATTATGGTGGGAGTGGGTTCGCGCTTTGAAACGGAAAAGCAAGCGGGACTTTCGCATTTCATTGAGCATATGCTTTTCAAAGGCACAACCAAACGCCCAACTGCGCAATCGATTTCAGAAGAACTCGACAGCGTGGGTGGTGAGTTTAATGCATTTACTTCCAAGGACAAAACTGCCTATTATGCCAAAGTGGACAGTCAGCATTTGAGCAAAGCTTTTGAGGTGTTGGCTGACATTTTTTTGGCTTCCAAATTTGACCCAGTGGAAATTCAAAGGGAACGCGGGCCGATTTTGCAGGAACTCAGTATGTATGAAGATGATCCTCGGCGAAGCGTGGGCGAGGAATTTGAAAAATTGCTTTATGGTGCTCATCAAATGGGGCGTAATATTGTGGGATATAGCGAAGTGATCAAGAGCGTGGAGCGCAAAGATTTTATCGCCTATTTGAAAAAGTTTTATGTCGCCAATGAAACGGTGATTTGTGTGGCTGGCAAGTTCGATGAGAAAAAAATTATCGCTCAGATCAAGCAGCAATTTGCTGGGTTTGGCAAGGGCAGTGAAGCGAAATTTGCGAAAGTTGCAGAAAAACAAAAAACCCCTGCAGTGCATTTGAAATTCAAAAAAACTGACCAAACGCATTTGATTTTGGGCGCGCGAGCTTACCGGCAGAATCACAAGGATCGCTGGGCACTTTCTTTACTTTCAGTGATTTTGGGTGGAAATATGAGTAGTCGGCTTTTCATCGAAGTGCGCGAACGCCGCGGCTTGGCATATTTTGTGAGCACGAGCGTGGACACTTATCAAGATTGTGGTTATCTTGGCACGCAAGCCGGCGTGGAGCACAAAAATTTGGCGCAAACAGTGGAAGTGATTTTGAGCGAATATCAAAAAATTGCCACGCAGCAAGTTTCAGAAAAGGAATTGCAAAAAGCCAAAGACTATATCAAGGGGCGCGCGGTGATGGGCTTTGAGGCTTCGGATGATGTGGCAATGTTTTTCATTGACCAAGAAATGCACAAAGAAAAAATTATGTCGCCCAAAGAAGTTTTCTCCAAAATTGACGCGGTCAAATCTGCGGACATTTTGCGAGTGGCTAAGGATATTTTCAAACAGGAAAAACTCAATCTTGCAGTGGTAGGGCCACACAAGAACAGTCAGAAACTGGCGGAGTTGCTGAAGGGTCAAGGCCTTTCTAAAATTTGAAATTGTGTTAAACTTAAGCAGTAAAGTGAAATAATTTTTTAAACAAAAAATCTTATGTTGATTATCTACGCGCATTTTGATCATAATGGGCACAGTGGACAGGTTTTGCAAACCGTGGAAAATTTGCTCAAAACCAAAGGCAAAGCCTATGAGTTGTTGGATTTGTACGCAATGGGTTTTGATCCGATTGGTCGTGCTGGCGATATGCAACGCCAAGCTGACAATTTGGCGGTGGATGAGAAGATTCGTCAGATTCAAGAAAAAATTCTCAAGGCAACGGAGTTGGTGGTGATTTATCCAACTTGGTGGATAAATGTGCCAGCGATATTGAAAGGTTTTTATGACCGTGTATTGGCAGCGGGTTTTGCTTTCCGCTATGGTGCCAATGGGATGCCAGAAGGTTTGCTGAAAGGCAAGCGCGCTTTGGTCATCACCACGGCGGGTGGGCCAGCCTTTTATCATGCTTTGCTACGCAACAATCGTTCACTCAAAGCCACCACAGCTGACACGCTCAATTTTTGTGGGGTTAAGACCCAAGCTTTGCTGATTGGTGATTGTCGCAAATTTGACGAGCAGAAGAAAACTGAAATTCAACAAAAGGTGCTGGTGGAAATGGAAAAATTTGCCAAGAACTAGTCGGAGAAAATCAAATAGCTAAACTTCAGAAAAACTCTTCTTTTTAGGGAAGAGTTTTTTGGGCAAGAAAAAACAGAGCTTGGCTCTGGGGTGGGGTGAGATAAAAAAAGAGACCGCGAAAGAAAGATTTCTTCGGGTCATTTTTTGGGGAGGAAAAAATAAATGTGAGGTAGGATTATGTTAATGCAGATTAGACTACAAAACACATAATCGCTACCTTACAATAGACTGGCACAGTGTAACCACGCTCTCGATTCACTTAGTTGACCACTGTGCCTGCCGGCGATCCTTCAGTTAACATAAAATAGAGAACGAACCAACAACCGTCTCATGTACCCAGCCACCTCCAGCCGTGGTTTCGCCGGTGACTTCAGGACTGGTCAATGTCGCGACACTCATTTTTGTCCGGGGCAGACGAGTGCAATTGTCAGGAGCATGCATTTTACGCATACTCACCTCCTTATAAAGTACTGATTTTAAAAAAGTTGCTTGCTCAAGAAATCTCGAGACAAGTTTTTAGTATAAAACAAACATCTAAACTGATAAGCTGACATTTGTTATGTAAATATAAGCACGCTAGGTGTTTCTTGTCAAGACCATAGTCAGATTCGGCTTGGATTGGCGTAAAATGGAGGGTGGAATTTTTTTGGGCAGGTTTTTAGCTTATTAGGCTTTAGCTTCTTAGGAAATACAAAATACAAAATACTATATACAAAATACTATATACAAAATACTATATACAAAATACTATATACAAAATACAATCCCCTGCTATTGCGCAAATTTGGTGGGGCGTGTAAAATGAGGAAAGTATTGAGAAAATATAATTTGTAAAATATAAAAGTTATGGAACAAGAACCAGAAAAAAAAGAAGTTGAAGTGGTGGAAGAAATTGAAGTTAAAAAAGAAGAAACAGTTGTGCCTGCAAAGGAGGGCAAAAAATGGCAGTGCAAGCTGACCAAGCTTTTCAAAAATTGCAAGTTGATGCAAGGTTGCAAATTGGCCGAGTGTTGCAAGAACGGTAAAGGCAAATGGAAAATGATGGTGGCAGGTTTGATTTTGCTGTTGATTGTGGCAGGTGGTTTTTTGTTTGCAAGGCAGTACAAGAAAAATAACATCGGGGTGGCTGGGGCGAGAGCCAAGGTGGAGCAATTTATCAAGGAAAACACCCCGCAAAATGGCGCAGGGATTGTGGTGAAAGAAGTGGTGAAGGAAAATGGACTTTACAAGGTGACGATTGATGCCAACAAGCAAGAAATTGTGGCTTATGTGACTGGCGATGGAAGCAAGTTTTTTCCAAACGCAATTGAATTAAATGCGAAAAAAGAAGAAGCTGCCAAGGAGCAACAGGCAACACCTGAAAAGGCGGAAGCTGAGCAAAAGGCGGAAGTGCCAACCGTGGATTTGTTTGTGATGAGCTATTGTCCTTATGGATTGCAAATGGAGCGAGGAGTGTTGCCAGCGGTGGCTGCTTTGGGAAGCAAAATCAAATTCAATTTGAAATTTGTGAGTTACACTTTGCATGGTCAAAAAGAAGTGGATGAAAATGTCAATCAATATTGCATCGAGAAAACTCAACCTGCTAAATTGGCCAGCTATTTGCAATGTTTTTGGAAGGATAGCAAAGGAACTAGTGCTACTTGCGTGAAAACAACTGGAGTTAATCCAGCTCAGTTGGCAACTTGTGTGGCTGACACGAACAAGCAATTTTCTCCAACTGAAAAGGCTTTTGATTTGAACAAAGAGGAAACCGTGAAATTCGGAGTGCAAGGCTCACCAACCTTGGTGGTCAATGGCACGACGCTTGCTTCTGGTCGTGACAGTGTGAGTGTGCTCAAAGCGATTTGCTCAGGTTTTGCCACTCAACCAAAAGAATGTCAAGCAAAACTTTCCGCCACTGCTCCCGTAGCTGGATTTGATGATCAAGCGGCAGCTTCAGCTGGTGGTTCCGCACCTGCTGCTTCTTGCGCAACTCCACAATAAAACTTGGTCGAAATTTTTTCTCGGGGTACATTTTTTAAGGATTGAATTCTCGATGCTGTCATCCTGAACTTGCCTGCCTGTCCGGTAGGCAGGTTTCAGGATCTCGGTTGTAGATAGTGTTGTGAAATAAAGAAGGTAGATTCTGAAACTAGTTCAGAATGACAATTATTTTTTTCAAAAAGAAAGGCTTCAAAGCCTTTCTTTTTTTGGTTGATTTTTGTTGGGATTAGGAGTATGATGAAAGTCTCAAATATTTGCGAATTTAATCTCAAATATTCGCGAATATTCGTGAGCTAATTCGAGATTGATTGGCGAATAATTAGCGATTTATATTATTATGGAAAACAAAATCATCATCAAGGGTGCGCGCGAGCATAATTTGAAGAATATTGATTTGGAACTGCCGCGCAACAAGTTCATTGTCTTTACGGGACTTTCCGGCTCTGGAAAATCCACGCTGGCTTTTGATACCATTTTTGCTGAGGGGCAACGCAGATATTTGGAAAGTTTGTCCAGCTATGCCCGTCAATTTTTAGGGCAAATGGACAAGCCAGATGTGGACTATATCGAAGGACTTTCCCCCGCAATTTCGATTGATCAAAAATCAACTTCGCACAATCCGCGTTCAACTGTTGGCACGGTGACGGAAATCCATGATTATCTGCGACTTTTGTATGCCAAAATTGGAATTCCGCATTGCGCTGTTTGCGGGCGGGAAATCACCAAACTTTCTACAGATGAAATTGTGGAGCGGATTTTAACTTTAGGGGCACCTCAGTCTAACCACGGTAGTGTGGTGGAAATTTTGGCACCTGTGGTGCGGGAAAGAAAAGGGGAATATCTAGCGATGCTCAATGAAATGTACAAGCGGGGATATTCGAGGGCAATTGTGGATGGCAAACATTATCGCTTGGATGATTTCAAGGATTTGAAATTGGAAAAACACAAAAAACATAGCATTGATATTATGGTGGATGAGCTTGAAATCAGCGGCGAAAATTTGAGCCGGCTTTTTGAGGGCGTGGAAAAAGCTTTGCGACTTTCAGAAGGGCTGGTGAAAGTGCGAGTAGCTCATGCAAACATTCAAACATCTAAACATTTAAACAAAAATTCAAAAGAAGCATTGTCTTTGCGAGGAGGTACTCCTCCGAAGCAATCCAGAGCGTTGCTCCACTCCTTATTTGCCACTCCGCCCAGGGCGGATCACGATGACAGTAATGGTGCAGAATCTGATTTTGTGGAGCAGATTTACAATCAGAAATTGGCTTGTCCAATTCACGATTTGGAATTTCCAGAAATGGAACCGCGGTTGTTTTCTTTTAATTCACCTTTTGGGGCGTGTCCGGCTTGTGAAGGGTTGGGACTCAAAAAAGAAATTGATCCCAAGCGCATTATGCCTGATGAAAACAAGACTGTGGCGGAAGGTGGGATAATGCCTTGGAGTTACAAACCCAACAATTATCAAGGCACGATTTTGAAAGCAGTCTGTCAATATTATAACATTGATGATCATAAGCGCTTGCGCGATGTGCCAAAAAATAAATTGGACATTTTGCTGTACGGAACGGAAGATGATGACTTGATTAAAGTGAAATATCATTTTCGCTCTGGCACAGGATCATACAATATTCGTTGGAAAGGTGTGGTGGCATGGCTGCAAGAAAGATACAAAACCACCACTTCAGATGCAGTCAGAACAGACATTGAAAAATATATGTCGCAAAAGTCCTGCTCAACTTGCCAAGGCACGCGGTACAAGAGTGAGGTTTTGCTGGTGACAGTGGGCGGCAAAAATATTTTTGAAGTTTCTTCTTTTAGTATTAAAGAATGTGTGAATTTTTTTGAGCATTTGAAATTTTCAACCAGAGAAGAATTGATTGCAGGGCGAATTTTGAAAGAAATTATTGCGCGCTTGGTTTTTCTCAATAATGTGGGTTTGGACTATTTGACCTTGGCGAGGCCGGCCTTCTCACTTTCGGGCGGCGAATCGCAACGCATTCGTTTGGCTTCGCAAATTGGGTCGCAATTGGTGGGCGTGCTGTATATTCTTGATGAGCCTTCCATTGGCCTTCATGCGCGCGACAACACAAAATTGATTGAAGCGCTGCGTCATTTGCAAGAAATCGGCAACACGCTGATCGTGATTGAGCATGATGAAGAAATGATGCGCAGTGCAGATTGGCTGGTGGATGTCGGACCGCGCGCTGGAAAATATGGCGGCGAAATTGTGGCCGAGGGTACGCCGCAGGAAGTGATCAATAATCCCAAGTCACTAACTGGGCAATATCTGCGTGGGGAACTTGAAATTGAAATTCCCAAAATGCGTCGCAGTGCGGCCAAGAAAAAAAGAATTGTGGTGCGCGGTGCCAGCGAGCATAATCTCAAAAGTGTGACGGCCGAATTTCCGTTGAAAGTTTTCACTTGCGTGACGGGAGTTTCTGGCTCTGGCAAATCAACTTTGGTGGAGGACACACTGTATAAAGCTTTGGCGAACAAACTCCATCGCGCTTTGGATGTTCCTGGCAGGCATCAGGAAATTGTGGGCATTGAAAATATTGATAAGGTGATTATGATTGACCAATCGCCAATTGGACGCACCCCGCGCTCAAACCCAGCAACTTACACAGGCTTGTTTACGCACATCCGCGAACTCTTTGCGCAAACCAAAGATGCGAAACTGCGTGGCTATGGTCCTGGGCGTTTTTCGTTCAATGTGGCGGGGGGACGCTGTGACAATTGTTCAGGCGAAGGCTTTTTGAAAATTGAAATGCAGTTTATGCCTGATGTTTATTTGCCTTGCGATGTTTGCCATGGCAAACGCTACAACAGCGAAACTTTGCAAGTGAAATATAAAGAAAAAAATATCGCCGAAGTTTTGGCGATGACGGTTTCGGAAGGCGCCAAATTTTTTGAAGCTTTTCCAAAAATTGCCAGCGCTTTGATTGTGTTGGAAGAAGTTGGCTTGGGCTACATTGAATTGGGGCAAAGCGCCACGACGCTTTCAGGCGGCGAAGCGCAACGCATCAAATTGGCGTCAGAACTCTCTCGTCGCAGCACAGGCGACACACTTTATATTCTAGATGAACCTACAACTGGTTTGCATTTTGATGATATTAAAAAATTGCTTCATGTTTTGAATAGATTAGTTGATGGTGGCAACACTGTGGTGGTGATTGAACATAATTTGGATGTGGTCAAAACTGCAGATTGGATTATTGATATGGGTCCCGAAGGTGGTGATGGTGGCGGCCGCATTCTCGTGGCTGGCACGCCCGAAGAAGTTGCGAAATATCATCAGGAGAGTTATACAGGGAAGTATCTCAGACAGGTGCTTAGGCGTTAGCTTCATTAGCTTTTAGGTTAGTGCCACTACGAATTACGAATTTTACGAATGTACGAAAAAAGTGTGTCATCCTGAATTTATTTCAGGATCTCTATCGCAGGCAGTTTTGTGAAATAAAGAGAATAGATTCTGAAACAAGTTCAGAATGACGGAAATTTTTCCCCACAAATAAAAAAAGCCGGTCACGCATCGGGGGACGCATGCCGGCTAGGAAGTAGGTTAGTACAATATTGT
>JBAXHR010000044.1:0-7613 GCA_037138835.1 Candidatus Moraniibacteriota bacterium
GAAGCCTTGGGTGAAGACTTGGACAAAGCATTGATATGATTATATGACCTTATGACTTTATGACTTTTGAATTGATCAAACAAGATGGTGCAAGGCGCGTGGGGAAATTGCGCACCAAAAGCGGAGAAATTGACACTCCGTTTTTTATGCCGATTGCAACCAAGGGAGCGGTGAAAAATCTTTCGCCAGCTGACCTGGAAAAACTGGGCACCAAAATTGTGCTGGGCAACACCTATCATCTTTGGCTGCGTCCAGGGGATGAACTCATTGCCAGAGCAGGTGGTTTGCACAAGTTCATGCATTGGAATGAGTCCATTTTGACTGACTCGGGTGGTTATCAAGTGTTTTCGTTGGGCGCGCGCGCCAAGGAAAAATATGGCACTAGTGGGGTGAAAATTTCCGAGGAGGGAGTTGAGTTTGCCGATCCAGTTGATGGCAAAAAATATTTTATGTCACCAGAAAAGTCCATTGAAATTCAACTTAATCTTGGCTCGGATATGATTATGGTTTTGGATGAATGTCCACCGTTTCCTTGTTCGCACGAGCAGGCGAAACAGTCAATGGAATTGACTTTGCGTTGGGCAAAAAGATGTTTTGAATATTTTCATCAAAGAATCGAGCGAGATAAGGAAAAATATGCCGAGGAAAAAGTCATCAGTCATCAGTCACCAGCAATCAGTAAAGAAAACTCAGTTGACCGATTACTAATAACAGATGACAATAAGAAAGTTTCTCATCCTTTGCTTTTTGGGATCGTGCAAGGCAGTGTTTATGAGGATTTACGCAAAGAATGTGCGCAGCGCTTGATTGAGATTGGCTTCGATGGCTATGCGATTGGCGGAGTGGCGGTGGGCGAGCCAAGAAAGCATCTTTATGAAATTCTTGATTGGGTGGTGCCACTGCTGCCAGCAGACAAGCCTCGCTATTTGATGGGGTTGGGTCGGCCAGAAGAATTGGTCAGGGCAGTGCTGGCTGGAATGGATATGTTTGATTGCGTGATTCCCACGCGTGAAGGCAGGCACGGCCGTTTGTTTATTTGGAAAAAACAAACGGAATTTGAAATTAATGAACAAAATTCAAAACAAAATTCAAACTCGCAGGAGATTACTGATGACTTGGGTTCAAATTTTTATGAAACGCTGAATCTTGCGAATGAAAAATTCAAGGAAGATTTCACGCCACTTGAGAATGACTGTCAGTGCGAAACTTGCCAGCAATTTACGCGTGCTTATTTGCATCACTTGCTAAAGACCAATGAACCACTTTTTTTGAAGTTGGCTTCGGTGCACAATTTGCATTTTTATCTTTCACTGATGAAAAAAATGGGAAAATAATGCAGGGTTTTGTGGGAAGGTGTGGTATAATAAAGTTGATTCAATTCAAAATTTAAAATAAAAAAAATGTCAGAACCGTGTATCAAAGTTGACAAGTTGAGGGTGATTTATAATCAAGGAAAATCAAACGAAGTTCGTTCGCTTGATGGGATTGATGTGGAGATATATCCTCAGGAATATATCATTATTTATGGTCCCTCGGGTTGTGGAAAATCAACTCTGCTTTATGGTATTTCTGGCTTGCAGGCGCCGACTTATGGCGAGGTGCTGGTGGATGGAAAAAATTTGGCAAAAATGACGAAAAAGGAAAAAGTTCATTTCCATCAGAGCAATGTCGGGATGGTTTTTCAAGCTTTTTATTTGATTGAGACTTTGACGGTTTTGGACAATGTGTGTTTGCCAAAAGTTTTTCGGGGTGAAAGTTTGACTGAGCGAAGAGAAGCTGCGATGAAATTGTTGGAGCGTTTCGGGATTGCAGAGCAAGCCGACCGGTTTCCGAGTCAACTTTCGGGTGGACAAAAACAGCGGGTTTCAATCGCCAGAGCGCTGGTGAACAATCCAGAAATCATTCTGGCGGATGAACCGGTGGGAAATTTGGATAGCGAATCGGCGCAAAATGTGCTGGATATTTTCAAGGAAATTAATGATATCGACAAAAAAACAGTCATACTTGTGACGCATAATCCAGAGCATCTTGTATATGCTGATCGGATTATTCATATGAAGGATGGGAAAAAAGTTACCGAAGAAATCAACAAAGACAAGCGACCAATGGAGGTTTCCAAGCGAGAGGGTGATCGCAAAAATATTGCGGATGCGCCAGAAAAAATTTCAGTTGAGCTTCGTCTGCTGATGCGAACTTTCAAGGATCTTTCACTGAAACAAGTGGGCGTGCTGCTGATTCCGTTTAAGGCCAAGCAATTGATGGCGCATATTATTTCCCAGCTGACGGAGGAACAACTTTCAACGGCGGAAAATTTTTTGAAAGAATATTTGTTTGACAATATTAATGCTGTGGATTTGAAAACCAAGCTTGATTTGGATCTTGTCAGGGGAGGTGCTGGTTGGAACAAATTGAGAGCAAATTCTTTCACGGAAAGGGTGCAGGAGATTATGGCAAACTCTGCAAAAATAGGTCAAAATAAGGAGGAGGCTGCGCTTTTCGTGGCGAATTATCTTATTGGGACATATAAGTTGAAAATGGAAGAGGATATTTTTCTGCGACTGCAAGCTTTTTTGAAAATGAGAATTGAAAATAAGATAGACAGAATTGGTTTGCAGCAACGGCTTGATGCACCGCGATATTCGGGTGGAGTGGGATTGCATAGGGGAACAGCTGAAAAGGTGGTCCGCGAAGTTGAGATTATTATGTTGCTGAATTACTCAGCGTAGTCTTTGACATAAATTTTTTTTAAAACAAAAAGCTAAAAATTATGAAATTCAGAGATTTGTTCAATTTATCAACCAGGATGTTCAAGGCGCGAACTTCGCGCACGCTTTTGACGGTGCTCGGAATGAGCATTGGGATTGGGGCGATTTTGTTTTTGGTTTCCTTGGGTTACGGCTTGCAAAAAACTTTGCTTGAGCGCATCACTACTTCTGATTCCTTGTTGTCGTTGGATATCTCCGAAGCAAAATCTGGGATTGTGACTTTGGACAGGGATACTATCAAAAAAATTGAAGCAATGCCAGGGGTGGAAGAAGTTAGCCCTGCTTTTCAAATTACCACTCAAGGGCATATTGAGGATTTGTCGGCTGATTTGATGGTGCTTGGGTCGAAACCTTCCTTTTTGAAATTGGGCGGTTTCAAGCCAACGCTTGGAACGCTTTTGACGGATAACCAACCCAACGGAATCATCATCAGTTCTTCAATTGCACAAGTTTTTGGCAAATCAGTGGAGGAAATGATGGGCAAAGAAGTTTCGTTTACTTTTTTTGTTCCAAAGCCTGCAGATTTGACAGTCAGTGAGGATGGTGCGCAAAATCAAAATGAAATGACGCGGGTGGATAGTCAAAAAAAATTCACCATTGTTGGGGTGGTGGATGGTCAGGACAACATTGCTTATCTCAATTCTTTGGCGCTGGATGAGCTTAACATTGAAAAATATGGGCAAGCGAAAGTCAAATGCAAAACCAATCCTGAGATGACAGCTGTGCGAGACAAAATTCTCGAGTTTGGGTTGATTGTTTCTTCACTTTCCGACACCGTTGATCAAGCCAATCAAATTTTCAAAGTGGTGCAGTTGGTGCTGATGCTTTTTGGGATCGTTGCTTTGGTGGTTTCGGCGATTGGAATGTTTAACACAATGACCATCACCCTGTTGGAACGGACCGAGGAAATTGGAATTATGAAATCCATTGGTGCTTCTGATGGGAATATCTCCGTGATGTTTTTTATGGAGTCGGCGATTATGGGTTTTTTGGGTGGGTTGATGGGGGTGGCGATTGGTTGGTTGGGCGGCTTTATTTTCAACACGGCGATCAATATGGTGGCGGTGCGTTTTGGAGGTGAAAGGGTCAGCTTGTTTTATAGTCCGCTTTGGTTTGTGCTTTCGATTATCATTTTTTCCACCGTCGTGGGCTTTCTGACGGGGTTAGTGCCTGCCCGTCGTGCCAGCAGGATTGACCCGCTAGATGCATTGAGATACAAATAAAATCAAAACAAATGGTGTTGGTGTAATAAGCCTCTAAGAAGCTCCTAATTAGCCGAGCAAAACAAAAATCTATGCGCAAAACCGTTTTTGCTGTTGACATATCCATATAATGGTATATAATATAAATGTTGATAAAGTTGAAATATCAACATTACTAAAGTTGATAAATATATGTTGGAGATAGCCTTTTTGGAAAATATCATCATTGATCAGGCCGAAACTTTCAAGAGTAAAAAACTTGGCACGCTTCGGGATGTCGATTTCAAGCAATATCTCAAAACAAAGCAGATTACCGTTATTTCTGGCATTCGGCGGAGCGGAAAGTCAGTTCTGCTCAAACAATTTTCCAAGCATTACAAAAACTTTTATTATCTCAATTTCGATGATGAAAGACTCATCGATTTTTCAGTGACTGATTTTCAGAATTTGATGGTTGCTTTTCGCAAACAATTCGAGACAAAAGTGATTTTTTTGGATGAAATTCAAAATGTGCCAAAATGGGAACGCTTTGTGCGCAGACTTTTTGAGGAAGGTTACAAAATTTTTCTCACTGGCTCAAATGCGAAATTGCTCAGTGGTGAACTTGCCACTCATTTGACGGGCAGATATTTGAAAATAGAACTTTACCCGTTTTCTTTCCAAGAATTCTTGCGGTTTCATGACTCCTCATTTTTGCCAAAAGGTACAAAGCAAGAAGTTGAAATTCAAAAATATTTCAAGCAATATTTGTTCGGTGGTGGCTTTCCAGAATTTGTCAAAACGAAGAATGCTGAGATAAGCAGGCAAATTTTTGAAGATATTGTGTATCGTGATTTGCTGTCGCGTTTCAAGATCAGGGAGACAAAGAATTTCAAACTCTTGGTGAATTATCTCTTTACAAATGTTGCAAGTCAAACAAGTTACAATTCGCTGAAAATTTTGCTGAACATCAAAAGCGCCACCACCGTGAAAAACTATATTGAATTCATTGGTGAAAGCTATCTGGCCTTTGAACTGATGAAGTATGATTTTTCACTGAAAAAGCAATATGTTTCTAACAAGAAAATATACGCCATAGACAATGGTCTGCGAAATTCAGTTGTGTTTTCTTTTTCTGAGGATATTGGAAAAATGCTGGAAAATATGGTCTTCATCGAGCTCAAAAGAAGAGGCGCTGATATTTTTTATTTCAAAGACAAAAAAGAATGTGATTTCGTGATTAGGAAAGGTCTGAAAATAACTGAGGCAATTCAGGTTACGCGTAGTTTGGCTGATCCCAAAACTGCCGAGCGCGAAATTGTCGGCCTACTGGAAGCGATGGAAAAATTCAAACTCAAAACAGGGCTCATCATCACGGAAAGTCAGGAAGAAGAAAAAGTTATCGCAGGTAAAAAAATCAAAATCGTGCCGGCGTGGAAATGGTTGTTGAAATAAGCTCACCAAAGAGCAAGTCGCCAATGTTGGAAGTGGCGGAGCCTCGCTGAGGTTCGGAAACTAGTCCTCTTACTGTCTTTGCGAGTCAGTCAGCAGGATGACGAAGCAATCCAGGGCGTTGCTCCGCTCCTTTCTTCCACTCCGCCCAGGGCGGATCGCAATGACGATCCAACCCAACTCGACGACCTCCGCATCTACAACTACGCTCAAAAAGCAGGTCGTCAATGTTTGCAGTCGTTTTCGTTTGCGTGTTTGGATGTTTGTATGGTTAAATGACTTATATGAAACTATTGTCCGGTCGTTTGATTGCAGAAAAGATGTTGTCCGCCCTGAAGGCGGATATTTTGGCGAGCGAGGAAAAACCAGGCTTGGCGGTGGTTTTGGTGGGCGAAAATCAAGCTTCGCGGATTTATGTCAGACTGAAAGAAAAACGCGCCAAGGAAATTGGGATGAATTTCTTTCTGCATAAGTTTCCCGCGCAAACTTCGCAAGCAGAAATTTTGCAGTGTTTGGCTGAGCTTAATGTCAATGAAAAAGTGCATGGGATTATTGTGCAGTTGCCTTTGCCAGCAGGTTTTGAAACCGAAAAAATAATTTTCGCTATTGACCCTAAAAAAGATGTGGATGGTTTTCATCCCGCCAATAGCGCAAAATTTTTGCAAGGGAAGGCCAGTCTTTGGCCAGTTTTTCCGAGCGCAATTGTGAGACTTTTGGAAAGCAGTGGGGAAAATTTGGTTGGGAAAACTGCCTTGGTGCTGGGAAATTCAAAGGAATTTGGCGTCGTGATGGTCAGCGCTTTGCAGCAAAAAGGGCTTTCAGCGCAGTTTTTGACGGCCAGTGAAATTCCGAGCCAGCTCGGGAAAATCAAGGCTGCTGAGGTGCTGGTAAGCGCCCTAGGCTCGCCAGAGCTTCTCTCGGGTCAAATGCTCAAAGATGGCGCCTTGGTGATTGACGGCGGGATTGAAAAGGTGGGCGACCGTGTTCTTGGTGATGTTGATTTTGGCTCAACCAAAGGAGTTACTGGTTATTTAACCCCCGTCCCCGGTGGCGTCGGTCCCGTGACGATTGCCTGCCTGCTGGAAAACACTTGGCTGGCTTTCAAAGCGAGGAAATAACTGCAAATTGTTAAATTGTCATATTGCTAAATTGTTGCTAAAGGGCGACTTTTTTTGTTTGACAAAAGTTAATTATGCAAGATATATGATCATTTTGTACTTAAAATTGGAAAGCTATGCAAGCCACTTTATGGCTTAAGATAGCTATAAAATTTGGCATAGGGACTTAGTCTACTCTGGAGTAGACTAATTGTAATAATATAAAAAGTTCAGTAAAAGTGGCTTTACGCCAGATTTGCTCAAATTGGCGAAGAAGCAAAAGAACTTGGTTTTGGTTGAAAAAAATAAATTAGTGCGGTAGGTGTGGCTATTTTAGGGCTCAAAAAAGGGAAGAATAGCCATAGCTTTCTCTTGCCAGAATGGCTAAATGCTACTAAAATGTAATCATACTATCATTTAAGCATTTAAACATCTAATCATCTAAACATTTAAACAATTAAACAATTAATCATTTTAATAATGATAGTGTGCTCAAATGGTTGAAAGGCGGTATGCTTGAATGTTTGTATGCTTATATGTTTATATGTTTAAATGACCACAATGGATAATTATAACCCAAAAGAAATTGAACCGAAGTGGCAGGCGCGCTGGGAGAGTGCGGGTCTTTATAGTGACTATACCAAGCCGAAGAAATTTTATGCGCTGGATATGTTTCCTTATCCTTCAGGCGCGGGCTTGCATGTGGGGCATCCGAAAGGCTATATCGCCACGGATGTTTTGTCACGTTTCAAAATGCTGAATGGCTACAGCGTCCTGCATCCAATGGGTTGGGATGCTTTTGGACTGCCAGCGGAAAATTATGCGCTCAAAATGAAAATGCATCCGCGCGTGGCGATGGAGCAAAACATCAAAACTTTCAAAAAACAATTGGAACTTTTTGGGTTCACTTATGATTGGGATAAGGAAATCAACACCACTGATCCCGAGTATTACAAGTGGACGCAGTGGATTTTTTTGAAACTTTTTGAAAAAGGTTTGGCCTGCGAATCCAACGAGCCAGTCAACTGGTGTCCGAGTTGTCAGACGGTGCTTTCCAATGAGGATTTAGAAGGCGGTCTTTGTGAGCGCTGCGGCACGCAGGTGGTGCAGAAAAAACT
>JBAXHR010000045.1:0-7573 GCA_037138835.1 Candidatus Moraniibacteriota bacterium
CTGCATGTACTGCATGTGTCGAAAAAAGGGGATCTGAAACAATAAAAAATATTGAAAAAATTTATCAAAGTGGAAACCAATATAAATTCATAATATTTGATGAAAAAAAGAAGGTGGCTAAGTTTAGTAAGGAATATGCTTTTTATTATGGTGGCTGGCCAGCTCGCTATGAGTTTTTCTACGATGTTATTCCAGAAGAAAAAATCTGGATCTGGATAAGAGTTAATGGACATGAGAAACTTGTCCAATTTCATATTCATGGTCAAGAGGATTTACCAATACCATACTAGCAACAAAAAACCCCGCCGAAATAACGACGGGGTTCTTTTTATATCTTGAAAAAACTTTTTTACACTTCCTTATTCTCAAAAAGCAGCCGGATTTTTTCCACCACCAACTTTCCAGCTTCGGTGGTGTCACTGGCTTGAATACTGAACTGACAAGTGTCTCCCGTGCTTCTGCCTTGCAAGAGGGTGGTGATTTTTTGAAGTTCTTCAGGATTGCTATCTTTCAAGAAGCCTTTGATTTGGTCAGGATCTTCATTGTGCAAAACCATGAAAATTTTCCCAGTGGTGTAGTTTTCTTTGATTTTATTCAGGATAAAAGGCACATCTCCCGCGTGAGAGCGACTCTGCAAAAAATCATCCAGAAAAACTGGTGCCCAAACAAGTTCCAACTCACTTTCCCATTGCAAACGCGCCATCACCCGACCCCAAAGCTTGAGCAAATGCAGTGGTTGAGTTTTGTATAGAAAGCGAATAATTTCTTGTTGGTTTGCCCCCTTGCTCATCAAGATAGCTGAAATTTGCAAAGCCTTTGGCGTGGTATTCTTTTTCTGAAAACTATTGGTTTCCTCAATAATCCCTGCCAGCAAACATTGCGCAATTTTTTCATCAATAACCTTTTCGCTGATTTTCAAAAAGGTTTCTGCCAAAATTTCGCAAGTGCTCGAAGCTTGAATGTCCACCAAGTTGATTTGCCCAAACTGATCATTGCCTGTGTGCTGGTCAATGTTCACGACTGGCACTTCATAAAAAATATCTGGATTTTCTTCATACACTTTGCCGATGCTTTCCTTGTCCTGGCAACCAACCGCAATTACTAAATCATATTTAAACTTGGCTGGAATAAACGAAAAATCTCGTGGGTCGATGGACCCTTTTGCAGGTGTGATGAAAATTCGCAGTTCATCCTCCACCCGTTCGGTTTTGACATTGGTAATTTTGTTGTTTTTCATGTTAAAAGCCAGCACAAAATCCCGCGCACCCGCCAAACCTTCAATGATACTCTCTGGTTTTTGCAAAAAAGCAAACCGCTCGAGCTGATGATTGTCCGGTGCCACCACCACCGTGGCTTGAATGTCTTTTTGCGCCAGAAAAAAATACACCGCCCAAGCTGCGCCCAACGCGTCGCCACCTGCATTTTCAGGCGTAAAAATCAAGACATTTTTCGCCTCGGCAATAACATTTTTAAATTGTTGTGTAACATCCAAACTCATACAGTAAATGGTATAAAGTATTTTGCATAAAGTATAATGCGTCTTTTGAGTAACAACTTCTAGCTTATAGCTTATAGATTAGACTTCTTGCATCCCATGTTCCATGCTCCATGCTCTATGTTCCATGTTTTATATTATATCCTTTATGCTTTATGCTTAAAGTCTTTTAGCTTAGCAACCTTTTGCACTTGTGTCAACAATTCCTTGACAAACAAGCCATTTTTGGTCATTACAAACATAAAATTATTTGCATTTTTGCTTCTTTTTAGCTACCTTTAATCATATGGAAATCCTCTCAACTTCAACCTTGCAAACCAAAAAAATCGGCCAACTGCTGGCCGAGGAACTTCGTGGTGGCGAAATTATTTGTCTGACTGGCGACCTTGGCGCTGGCAAAACCACCTTCACCCAAGGACTTCTCAAGGGTTTGGGCGCAAAAGGACCTTACACCAGCCCAACCTTTGCCATCATCAAAGAATACGAAGGCCATGTAACATGTAGCATGGAACACATAGCACGAAACGAAAAGCAAAAGACAAAACAACAAATGCTCCATGCTCCATACTCCATGCTTCATATTTTCCATATCGATGCCTATCGCATCGGCTCCAAAGATTTGCTCGAACTGGGCTTTGCCGATTTTGCTGGCCAAAAAAAATCAATTGTCATTCTTGAATGGCCAGAAAAGGTTCACAAAATCATTCCTTCCAATGCCGTCTGGATCAACTTCCAGTGGCTCAGCGAAAAAGAGAGAGAAATAAGCTTTGAAATGAAATAAAAAATCTAGGTTAACTTTTCTTTTAATAGAAAAGTTACAAAAGAAATCCCGCACGTGCTTGTTGCTGGGGCAAAAACTTCACTCTTCGCTAAAATTCCCGCTGCACTTTTTCTGCTGAAAAAGCTCGCTGAAAATTTCTTAACGCTCATCACTCGTTTTTTGCCTACGCACTGCGCAATGTGCGGAAGGGAAATACAAAAATGCAAATTCTAAAATCAAAACTTCTCTATGCATTTAAAGAAATTCGCATTTACTAAAAAACTAAGCAGTCAACTTAACGCCTAAAAAACTGCCCTAGTTCACTTCAATATCAATGTGTCTGACCTCTGGCACCTCATCTTTGATTTTCTTTTCCACTTCATCAATCCGCGTGCCAATCATGCGCGGCACTCGGTCGGCGTAGTCCACGCAAAAACGCAAAAACTCGCCGTAGTCTCCATCAATTTCTTCGAACTCATTCTTCAGCGCTTTACCTCGATACATCCCGCGCATCAAGGCGCTCCCATTGATTTCCACTTCACATTTGATGTGATATTTCCCAATATCAATTACCACTGATTTGAAATCCAAAACTTTTTCAATTGCTGGATCATTTTCCAAAATTTCAATCACTTTTTCTTCGGTTTCCTCAGGAATTGATTTGCGCATCAAAAAACCTCGATTGATGTTGATCAACACAATCGCCATCACGCCCAACAAAATCCCAATCACAATCGAACCCACTGCATCCCAATCGGAATTGCCGGTGATTCTGGAAAACAAAATACTCACAAAGGCAATGCTCACGCCGAGCACCGCCACAGCGTCTTCCAGCAAAACTGCAATTGTCGTTGGGTCGCCATATTCCAGCGTCTCTCGCCAATTTCTTTTTTTGTTGTGCCTGCGCAATTCCCGCAAAGCTATCAAAAAAGTCCCAGCCTCCACCACAAAAGAAATCGCCAAAATCACAAAAGCTATTGCACTGATATGCACCACTTCTCGATGCAAAAAGCCCATCACGCCATGATAAAGCGTAATGCCCGCACCCAAGAAGAAAATACTACAAGCACTAATCAGTGCCCAAAAAAAGCGCTCATTACTGTACCCATAGTGAAAATCGCCGTCCGCCACGCGCTGAGATTTTTTGATGCCCACCATCAACAACAACTGATTGAAAACATCGGCCACGCTGTGCACTGCTTCAGAAAAAAGAGCGCCCGAGCCCGTGGCAAAAAAACCCATCCATTTGAGCACCATAATCAAAACATTGCCACCCAACGCCGCCAACACCGGAACCGACCCATGTGAATTTTTTGTCTGCATAAAAGTTTTTTAATTTTTTAAAATTCCTATTTTCTCACCCTCTCGCGACTTTCCAAATATCTTTTCAGGGCATTTTTTGAAGAAAGCCAGTTACGACCATCCTTGTGAGCTTCCAGTTTTCCACTGCGAGCTAGTTTATTCAAATATTTTTCTGTAAATTTAGAATCCCTAGCTAAATCGGCCAAAGAAAGATATTTTTCATTGCCTTTTTTGCTTGGCATTAAAATTTTCAAATAAATATCCAAAGTCCTTTCCACCGCCCGCGCAATAAAATTCACAAAATTGCCATAGCTTCCCTTGTCTGCCAATGAAAGTGCTTGATAATATCGCTTGCGATCATTTTTCAAAACAACCACCAAGGGAAAACCCGCTTGCATCAAAATGATATTCATCACCAAGCGCGAAGTCCTGCCATTGCCGTCAAAAAATGGATGAACAAAAACCAATTTATGATGCAAAATACTCGCAAGTTCAACCGGATGCATTTTTTGTTGATTGTCACTCAGCCAAGCGATCAAATTCCTCATTAACCTGGGAATTTCCAACGCCTCTGGCGGTTGGTGGTCTGCGCCACCAATAATCACCCCACTATTTCGATATTGCCCAGCCCAAAGCTTATCCATATCCTGCATCACGATTTGGTTCAGCGAGCGAATGAATCTTTCCGAAACTGTATTCTTCTTGTCAGCTTCAACCAAGGAATACAAATATTCCAAAGCTTCTTGATGATTTTTGGCCTCCAAATGATCTTTAAGTGGCTTGCCTTTGATGGTGATGCCTTCATTGATAACCAGATATGTTTCTTTAAGCGTCAAACTATTGCCCTCAATCGCGTTGGAATTGTAAGTCATCTCAATTTCAAATTGCTCTCTGAGTTTTTTCACCGCCAAAACTGGCAAAGGTCGGAATGAATTAAGCAAGGTTAATTTGTCGTCGATTCTTTTTTGAAGTTTTTTGTCCAAATTTGGCATAAAGTTACTAAGGTGGTTTATGTTTATATTTACATTATACCACCTTAAGAAACACTGTCAATCCTTACCACGCTAGATTGAAAGGATTTCTGGATAGGTAAATATTCACCTATCCATGTTCACCCGCTAATATCAGCGCAGGCTCAACTGAGCATGTCCTGAATTTTTGCCGAAATCTCAACCGCTTGTTCAGCATCATTATCACTAGAAGCAACCTGTTCGATTTCGATCTTTGCAATTTTAGCATTTTTTGAAAATCCATCACTTACACCTTCCTTTGCGCTTACGGCCCTCTCCGCTTTGCGGAAATTCAATAATCATCGCACTTTGATTTTCAAGCTTTGCACCTTCTTGCCCAGCCTTAACCAAAGCCAACTCCGGCTCTTTCTTTGGTGGATATAATATTTGTTCAGCGCTATTCATAATTTCAATATATTCCTTACCTCACAAAAAATTGTATAAAAAAATAGTTGACAAACTCAGTCTTTTTTGTATAATAAAAATATAAACTACATTGTCTTGTGGGGCTGAAATGCAGGAAATTCGGCTCTACTGCGGAGCGTTAGTAGACTCCTTGTGAGTATCCAAAACGCTACGATGGGGGTTGCCGTTCCCCCAGTCCCACAAGAGAGTGTAGTTTTTTGTATATTTTTTATCCCGCAAACGAAACGCTGTCGCAATCTGAATTTCTATTTTTTGACCAATTGACATTTGCACTGGTTGCAAATCGACAGATTCACAACCACTCCCACAACTTTCCAAAAATTCAAGCGTGCAAAAATATTCTTCATTCTTTATCTTTTTGACAAAACAAAAATCACCTCTTTTTCCAGCCAAATTCTTGTATATCCTATCTGGAAATTTCACTATCTCATGCAAATGATCCAGCAAGAATAAGAATTCTTCCGCGGGTTTTTTGTCAAACAAGTGTTTCAGGCATCTTGAGGTAATGAAAACATTTTTGTTGGAGTTCTCAAATTCAAGCCCTTCCATGACCGCCTTTGTCAAATAACCCAAAAACATTTTCCGCTCCACAATAATGGCTTTTTCTGGGGTGTTTGCAATATATTTTTTGAAAAATTCCTTTAAATGCATCTTTGCGAAATTAGGTTTTTATTTCTACTTTTAGTATACCAAATTTTTGAGTTTTTGTATTTGTTTTTGGCCAACAAAAAAAGAACCACGCTGGGTTCCTACCTTTATATTTTGTATCTTGTATTTTGTATTTTGTATTTTGTTTATATGCTTATATGTTTAAACGATTAAATGTTTTTATGTTTAAATGATTAAATGACCACATGATTTGATATTTCAAAGAAAATAGCCTAAACTTAAGCTAAATTCAGAGGGACTAAGTCCCCGATTGGGGACTTAGTCCCTGAAGTTAAATTTACCAAAAATCAAGATGTCTACCAAGAAAAAACTCATCCTCATTGATGGCAATGCGATCATTCATCGGGCTTATCACGCCCTGCCACCACTGATGACCAAGAATGGCGAGCTGGTCAATGCGGTTTATGGCTTTGCTTCAACTTTGCTGAGCGTGATTGCTGAGTTTCAGCCAGACTTCGTCGCGTGCTCTTTTGATTTGGCTGGCAAAACTTTTCGCCATGAAAAATTTGAGGCTTACAAAGCCACTCGCGTCAAAGGTGATGACGAGCTTTATGCCCAGATTCCCAAAGTCAAAGAGGTGGTGCGCGCTTTCAATATTCCGATTTATGAGCAAGCTGGGTTTGAAGCTGACGATGTGATTGGCACAATTGCCACTCAGCTGAAGCAAAATTATCCAGAAATTGAAACCATCATTGTGACAGGCGATATGGACACCTTGCAATTGATTAATGCTACCACCAGTGTCTATACGATGCGTCGAGGGCTCAGTGATTCGATTTTGTATGACGCGCAAAAAGTTTTTGAGCGCTATGGCCTGACGCCTGAACAAATTATTGACTATAAAGCCCTGCGCGGCGACCCTTCTGACAATATCCCTGGGGTCAAAGGCATTGGCGAAAAAACCGCCACCTCGTTGCTGCAAAAATATCAAACCCTGGTGGGAGTTTATGAAAACCTCGCCGATATCAAAGGCGCAGTTGGTGAAAAATTGGCGCGCGACAAAGCGCAAGCTTATCTCAGCAAGGATTTGGCCACGATTGCGCTGGATGCGCCTGTCGAATTTGAGTTGGAAAAGGCGGCTTTGCATGATTTCAAGCGTGAAACAATTGTAAAACTTTTCAGCCAGCTGAATTTTTTCAGTTTAATCAAAAGATTGCCAGATACGAATACAGCCGATACGAATCTACGAATAGGTAACGAATCTACGAACAACACTAATGAAGGGGTGCAGGATTTCAAATATTTTGTGGTGGATGAAAAAAATCAAGTTGAAATATTAAAGGAAATCGAAAATGCAATTGAAATTTCCCTTGCAACCGAGTTTACCAATGAAAAAATTTCTGGGCTGGCAATTTCTTGGAAAGCGGGGCGGGCGGCTTTTTTCCCAATTTCAAACAATCTTTCCCCTGCCTTAAAAAATATTCTGGAAAATCCAAATCTAAAGAAGGCTGGCTACGACCTGAAAACCATTTACAAACAACTTTTTCAGCAAACAAACACCGCTTTGCAAGGCATTGCTTGGGATATTATGCTGGCAGCTTATGTGCTTGACCCAGGGAAAAAATTGGAATTGGAAAAAATCGTCTTTTCTGAACTTGGTGAAGAAGTTTCTTTCCAGCAAAAAATCAAGGGACAACTTTCCTTGGTTGCTGATCCTGAGGAGGAAAAAAGAGCGCAAAATTTGGTTTGCCAAAAAGCTGACTACGCCCTGAAACTCAAAGCAACCCTAGAAAAAAGCCTTTTGGCGATTAGCGCCGAGCAGAAAAAGACTGAACTTACCAAGGGAACTTTGGAAACAATTTTTTCACAAATGGAAATGCCCCTGTTGGAAATTCTCGCGCAAATGGAAATTGCGGGCATCAAACTCGACACCCAAATTTTTCAAGAAATTTCCACCAAGATTACCAAGAC
>JBAXHR010000046.1:0-7465 GCA_037138835.1 Candidatus Moraniibacteriota bacterium
GCGTGTACCTTAGCCCGTGCAAATAAAACAAAAAAATGTCATTCTGATCTGTACCCTAGAGCGTGCATAGAGAAAAATAAGGCTTTTTTGAGCCTTGTTTTTCTGTGGAAAAATTCATTTTTGAAGAAAAAAGTGGTATGATGAAAATATATATTTTAAAGTCGTTTTTTATTTATGGTTAAGCAATTGGAGGGAAATATTACTAAATATAATTATTATAAGATTTTTACAAAAAGGGTATATTTGCCATTGATTGCAATTTATCTTATCGATAGAGGCGGCGTGAATTTGCAAGAACTAGGAATTATCGCAAGCGTAACGGGAGCCGTCCAGCTTATGCTGGAAGTGCCATCTGGATATTTTGCAGATAAATTCGGACATAAATTTGCATTATTGTTAGGTTCTTTCATTAGTGCAATATCTGTTTTGCCATATATATTTTTTCCAGGATTTATTGGTGGCTTAGTTGCTTCTGCTGGTTATTTTGGGGGAATGACATTTGCCTCTGGAACAATGCAAGCATTTATGCATGAAACACTGAGAAGTCTTAAAAAAGATCATGAATATAGCAACATAATGGGAAGGGCTCAAAGCTTTGGATTGATTGGAAATATTTTTTTGGTTAGCTTTGTTCCATTAACATATAAATTAAATCCAAGACTTCCATTTATAATTGGTTTTTTTTGTTTATTTGCAACTTTTTTGCTTATTAAGTCCATGAAGATTCCTGAGGTGCATATCCAAGTTCAGGAAGATGGATATAAAAGAGGTACTTTAGAAAAATTGCGCAGAATATCCAAGAAAATCCCACTAATGAGAATGTTTTTAATTTTTCTGATTTTCGGGATTGTTTCGGCTGGGTTTGACCAATCAACAATGTATCGAGAAGTTATATTTAGAGGAAATGGGATTCCAGTTGAGTGGTTTGGTTTTTTTCTTGCGATCGGAAGTTTGCTCGCTGCTTTTGGGGGGACTCAAATTCAGCATCTTCAAAAGATTTCTCCAAGTATATTTTATTTTTTTGATGCTGCTTATCTAGTCTTACTTTTAATAGTGATAGGTTTAATTCATAATCCAATTGCGATTGTTTTGGTTTTTGCGCTCTTTCCTGCATATGATAGAACGCGTAATATTATTTTTGAAGCCCAATTATTTGATGAGTTTAAGGCCTCAAGGTATAAAGCAACACTTATATCTGTAATGAATTTTTTTACCATGGTGAGCGCATTGTGGGTTCCTTTAATTCTTTCAAGGCTTGTAAGTCAGAAAGGTTTATCTATTGGATATATTTATTTTGGAATTGTTCTTGGTATTATTCTGCTCCCCATACTTATTATTCAAGGGGTAACTGCTAAATTCGATAATAAATTAAATTAAAATTAGAAAGTTATCCTTAAGTGTGTTAGCATTGCGTGTTCATTAAAAATATATATTTGTGGTTTTGTAACAGCATTTCGAATCTTTTTTTGGGTTTAAAATGCTGTTACAAAATTGGTGATTTTGTCATTTTTAAGGGAGTTGCAATCTCTCGCTGTGCAAAAGCTGATGATATGCTGGATGGTCTTATCGGCAGAGTTAATCCTGGGACCAGATATTTGGTTGTCGGGAAAAATTCAAGAGGTCTCCTTCTTCTTGAGGGGTGGGTTATTGTTTCTGGAAAAGAAAGAACACCACTTTCTTTGAATCCATCAGCATTGAAAAAATGCTGAGTGTTATGAGTTTGGATGGGTAGAGTTTCCTGTTTTCCCTTTTAGCTCATTAAATAAAAGTGCATCTTGGCATTGCCAGGCTCTGCACTTTTAAATTTGTTTCATTAGCACGCTTGCCCGCTCCAATCTCGCCTCAACCGACTCCCAATTTTCCAGTAGATTGGTTTCCACTTTGGCAACAAAAAACCTTCCTTTTTCAGGGAAGGTTTTTTTGTGGGTGCCCAAGGCGAGAGTCGAACTCGCATGGCTTGCGCCACACGATTTTGAGTCGTGCGTGTATACCAATTCCACCACTTGGGCTTAAATTCATAACTTCTCCATTTTAGCCATTTGAAAGTCTTTTGTCAATGTGCTACAATGTCCTTAAGGGCAATAACCAATAATCAAGATACAAACATCAAAATTTAAGTGCCAATAACTAAATGCTAGTGAATAACTCGTTTGGTTATTGTTTCTTGTATCTTGGTGTTTGATAATGTGATGGCTAAAATAATTTCACTGATAAATCAAAAAGGCGGGGTGGGGAAAACCACGACGGCCATCAATTTGGCCACCTATCTGGCTGATTTTGGCAAAAAGGTGCTTTTGGTTGACCTGGATCCCCAAGGCAATTCTTCTTCGGGTTTGGGCGTGGATGTGAGCACTTTGCAGCATGGACTTTATCACGCTTTGGTTGGCGGCGTTCATCCAAGGCGGGTGATTATGCGCTTGGAAAGCGCCAAGCATGACTTGATTCCATCTTCGCAAGATTTGGCAGGCGCTGGCGTGGAAATGGTGCATTTGGAAAATCGTGAGTTCAAACTTTATGATGTGCTCCGACAAGTTCGGGTTGATTATGACTACATCATTATCGATAGTCCGCCAAGCTTGGGGCTGTTGACGATCAACGGGCTGGTGGCAAGCGATGAAGTTTTGATTCCCGTGCAAACAGAATATTATGCTTTGGAAGGGCTCAGCCAACTTTTGCAAACCATCCAATTGGTGCAAACTCATTTGCAACCGAATTTGAAAATTATGGGGGCAGTGCTGACAATGTATGACCGGCGCAATCGACTTTCGCGTCAAGTGGTCAAAGAAATGCGCAATCATTTCCCAGGGCATGTTTTTGACAGTGTGATTCCGCGCTCGGTGCGTTTGGCGGAGGCGCCAAGTTATGGCAAATCAATTTTGAGTTTTGACAGTCTTTCCAAAGGTGCACGATCCTACAAAGCTCTCGCCAAGGAAATCATTGAGCGAGACGAAGCTGAGAAATCGCAAATTAACACTAAATAAAATAAATAATATGAGTCAGCAATTTGGACTTGGCAGGGGACTGTCTTCATTGATCCCAAATAAACAAGGTGCGCCAGTGTCAGCCGTCGTTGATAGTGGGGAAGATTTTGCGCCGAAAATTGTGGCTAATCCAATTCCCAACGAGGAGGTTATTCGAGGTGATCAATATATTGTGGAAGTTGATATCAATCAAATCGTGGCCAATCCTCAACAACCAAGGCATAACTTTGATCAAGAAAAATTGGAAAATTTGGCGGAGTCGATCAAGACGCACGGAATTATTCAGCCTTTGGTGGTCAGTAAAAATGGTAATCAATATGAATTGATTGCAGGCGAGCGTCGTTTTCAAGCTTCCAAATTGGCAGGACTCAAAAAAGTGCCAGCGATTGTGAAGGAAGTGAATGAGTTGGAAAAATTGGAATTGGCGATTGTGGAAAATATCCAACGCCATGATTTGAACCCAATTGAGGAAGGCTTGGCTTATCAAAAATTGGCTGATGAACATCAGATGACTCAGGAGGAAGTGGCTTTGAAAATGGGCAAGAGTCGCAGTGTGATTGCCAACAGAACGCGCCTGCTATCACTACCAGTGGAAATTCAAAAAGGTTTGATTGAAGGCAAAATCACTGAAGGTCACGCCAAAACGATTTTGTCACTGGACAACCCTGAAAAACAACGCGCACTTTTTGAGTTGATTTTAAAAGGGAATTTGACAGTCAGGCAGACTGAGGACAAAACCAAGGCGGTTTCCGTCAAATCATATCATCGCACCACCAGCGTTGATCCGGAGCTCAAACGCGTGGAAGATGAGTTGGTCAGCTTGCTTGGCACGAAGGTAAAAGTTTCCAAATCAGGCGACGGTGGCAAGATTTCAATTGAATATTACTCCCACGAAGATCTGGAATCCTTGCTGGAGAAAATCGCCAATAGTAAGTTGTAAAAATTTCGAACTTTGAATATAAAAATACCTTGCCAAATGGCGAGGTATTTTTTGGAAGTTATACGAAATCAAATAAATTCCTTATAAGCGCTATTTGATTAACCCGTTTTTCTTGAGTTCTCTTTTGATGTGAGATTTGGCGGCGGAAGTTTTGACAAATTTGAGCCAATCTTGATTGGGAGTTTTGCGATCCTTGGAGGTGAGAATTTCCACCACTTCACCATTTTTGATGTGCTGGTCAAGTGCCACCATTTTGTTGTTTATTTTGGCGCCCACAGTGTGGTTGCCAACTTCGCCATGAATGGCGTAGGCAAAATCAATGGGCGTAGCTTCCTCGGGCAATTCGATGATGTCGCCCATGGGAGTAAAGGCAAAAATGTGATTTTTGAAAAAATCAATGTTCAGACTTTGCATAAATTCTTCATCGTCGTGGCCAATTTCCGTTTGCCACTGCCTCAGTTGTTTGACCCACTCAATCTCTTTGACGGGGACACTTTCCTTGGTTTTGAAAATGAAATCTCGCCATTTTTTCTTTTTGCTTTCGCTATAAATCCAATGGGCGGCGATACCAAATTCAGCTTCGGAATGCATTTTCGGGGTGCGAATTTGCACTTCAATAATGCGACCATCTGGTCCAAAAACCGTGGTGTGAATGGATTGATAGCCATTGGGTTTTGGCAAAGAAACATAATCTTTGATGCGCCCAATCATGGGGCGATATTTTTTGTGGACGATTCCAAGGGTCTCATAGCAGTCCGCCACTTCTGGCACGATGATGCGCACCGCCGCCAAATCATAAACGCGGTTGATGTCCATATCATGTTTTTTCATTTTCAGAAAAAGACTGTACACACTTTTGGCACGACCGCTGGTTTCCACAATCGTCACATTGGCTTTTTTCATTTCAGCTTCCAATTCGGCGATGGCTTGCAGGACATATTTTTCTTTTTCTTGATAATGTTTTTCTTCCAAACTGTTGACCAGTTTGTAATTTTTGGGTTCAAGATATTTGAAGGACAGGTCTTGCAGTTCTGCTTTCATTTCGCCCATCCCCAAGCGGTTGGCGATTGGCGCAAAAACCTCCATTGTTTCTCTGGCGATGCGGATTTGCTTGTCGGGCGGATTAAACTCCAGGGTGCGCATGTTGTGCAGGCGGTCAGCTAGTTTGACAATCACCACGCGAATGTCCGTGGCCATGGCCAAAAGCATTTTGCGCAGATTTTCCAAATAATATTCTTCGTGCGAACCGCGCAATTTGATTTTGCCCAATTTGGTCACACCATCAACCAAGCTGGCAACTTCCTGGCCAAATTGTTTTTCGATTTCAGCCAAGGGTACAGGAGTGTCCTCTGGCACATCATGAAGCAGTCCCGCTGCAATGGTTTTGCCTCCCATGCCCAATTTTGCCAAAATGATGGCCACAGCGATGGGATGCTGGACATAATCGGCTCCACTGCGTCTTTTTTGCCCAGTGTGTGCTTGCACAGCCAAATTGAAAGCTTGCGTGATGATTTTTTTTCGCAAATCTGAAGGAGGTGTGCGCAGAGCGCCAAGAATGTCTTGAAGGTTTAAATCAGCCATATATTGAGTGAGTTTTAATGGTTTGTTTGATACTTCTAGTATAAGTTAGTGTGGGAAATGAAGCAAGAACGAAAAAAGTAAAATCATCAACTCGCCAATGGGCTTTTACTTGAAAAAAAGCGAATCGATGCTATAATTTAGAAACTAAAAGACTTTCTTAATTCTTTATCAAAAAAACCTATGAATACTTTTACCAAAAAACGAGTCTTGTTGCTTTTGACTGGCGGAACCATTGCTGGCAATGTTGCCCAAAATGAAGTTTCACAACATGTTGTTTCCGCCCCGAATGATTTTATACTATCTCTTGAAGGCGCTATTGAAATTGTAAAGAGAAACTGGAGCATTGAGATTGAGCCAGAAGTGGCCGAATTATTTAATGTGGATAGTTCCGATATGCTTCCAGAAAATTGGTCAGCCTTGGCTGAAAAAATTGCAGAAAAATATGATGACTTTGACGCTTTTATAATTTTGCATGGCACCAACACGATGGGCTATACAGCAGCCGCTCTTTCTTTTGCATTTGAAAATATCAATAAACCAGTTATTCTAACTGGAGCCCAAGTTCCTTTGGGTTATTTGGGTTCAGATGCAACTACCAATTTGGTTAACGCACTGCGCTTGGCAGTTTGGGGTTATCATCCGATTAAGGGAGTGATGGCAGTTTTTGGTAGTAAGATAATTTCGGGGGTGAGAGTCAAAAAAGGCACAGATTTCGACTATGATCCTTTTGCTTCTTTTATCACAGGTGCCTTAGGGCAGATTGGAAGATTTATTAGAATATCTGAGCCTGCACTTAACAAGCATATTTCCTATTTGTCGAAAGTTAAACCACTAGCAATTCAAGCCAGGGTTCTGAGTGTAAAAAAAGATTTTGACACAAAATCAATTGTTTCATTGACGGAATTTCCAGGGATGTCGCCAGATATTTTTCAGTTATTGGTTGAAAACAATGGCACGAAAGCTTTTATCTTCAGAGCTTTTGGTGCGGGGGATGCGAGTCTTCATTTATTGAAAGGTTTTGAATATTTAAAAGAAAAGCAAATTCCAATCGTAGTGACCACGCAGGCACCAAGTGGAGTTGCAAGTTTTCAAGTGAATGAGTCTGGAAAAATCTTGAAGGATCGGGATTTGGCTATTCCTGCTTATGATATGAGCATTGAGTCAATCACAACCAAACTTGCTTGGCTACTTGCTCAAAATTTTAGTTATGAACAAATCAAGCAAAAAATGGTGGAGGATTTGCATGGAGAAATAAATATTGAAAATGAGATGATTTAGGTTTAATATTATTTGGTTTATTTATTGTCACTATCATGAAACACAAAATTGTTGATTTGCGAGGGCGAGAGAGTGAAGTTGAGTGCATTGCGTGTGCGATTCAAAGTGGGAAAGTGGCAAATCCTGGACTGATTGCGCAAACGGAATATTTTTCTGCTGAACAAGATTTTGAATTTCCCATCCCAGGCTTTGTGATTTTGGCTTCCAAGCGACACCTGAAAAGCGTGGATGAATTTTCAGAGGATGAGCAACAGGATTTCATGAAATTTTTGGTTCGTCTGCGCAGCGCAATGCGCAAAGAGTTGGAAATTGAGCACATCACCTTGGTTCAAGAAGAAAACACCACCACCAGCCATTTTCACTTTTGGCTTTTTCCGCATTATCAATGGATGAATGAAAAGTTTGGAAAAAAAATTGAAGCCATCCAAACAATCATGGAATATGCCAGGGCAAATCTCAAGACGGCAAGCAACCTCAAGGCAGTTGATGAAGCAACTCAAAAATTGAAAGATAAATTGCAAAATTGATTTTGTTTTTTGAAATAGTTTGGAATGTAAAATATAAATTTATAAATTGTTTCTGCGCAAATGCTTATTCCGTATTCTACTCGCAATCTTCCCGCTATAGTTTCTGGCGACCAGCCGCACTTCAGGCAATCAATTACTCTTGCCTTTAGCGCTTTATC
>JBAXHR010000047.1:0-7437 GCA_037138835.1 Candidatus Moraniibacteriota bacterium
ATTATACGAAAAATGATAAAAAATCTTTGTTAGAGAATACTTTTTAGTTTAGTAGAAAATGAAAAATAAGAAAATAAAAAGTTAGAAGATGCCTTGTTGGACATGCCTTGTTTGACAAAAAGTTATGTTCTGTTATACTGTACATATGAGTACAGTAAAAAGAAATATAACTCAGGCGAGATTTGCAAACTTGGCTAGACTGGGCGAGGTTGTTTTTAGTATGCAGGATTTGGCCAATTTGTGGGATATTACAAGCAAAAACAACCTACACACTACCCTCAAGCGCTATTGTCAACAAGGTCTGATTTTTCGGATTTTTAGAGGTCTTTATGCGATCAAGCCCCCATCAAGCGTTGACTCTGTTTTGTTGGGACTGCGAGCTTCAGGCGAGTTTGCCTATTTAAGTACTGAGAGTGTGCTGGTCAAAGAGGGGGTTATCCAGCAAAGTATTGCTCAGATCACAATAGTTGGTCAAAAATCGCAAAGATTTACTCTTTTGCAAAGTGACTTTCGAGTGCGTCAACTTGCCGATCAGTATCTTTTTAATCCTGCTGGTATCGTTGAAAAAGATGGAATCCGGCTTGCGACCACCGAAAGGGCGGTTGCAGATTTGCTCTATTTTAACCCCAAAGCTTTTTTTGATGGCAGTCAAAATATTGACTGGAAAAAAGTCAAAAAAATTCAAACGGAAATTGGTTATCCGATAGTGCGAAATAAATAAATTAAACACTATATTGTGACGGAGCTCAGCTCCGATTCGGAGCTGAGCTCCGGGATAGCAAGCTAGCATGAAATCATAATTTAATTTTGTATAACAAAAAAAATATGTTACTACCTAAACCCAAAGATGCCCTGCATCGAGCTTGGCTTCTGAGAATTTTAAGTGCTATTTATGAAGATACGCAACTGGCCAATTCCCTTGTGTTTAAAGGTGGAACTTGCGCAGCCTTGCGAGGTTTGCTGGACCGTTTTTCGGTTGACCTTGATTTTGATTGCACTTGTGAGCAAAAAGAATTGCCAGGGGTTAGGAAAAAAATGGAGAAGATTTTTTTTGAGCTTGGTTTGGAAATTAAAGATCAAAGCAAGCAAGTTCCTCAATATTTTTTGAAATATCCAGCCAAGGCCAGTGAGCGAAATACGCTCAAGATAGATGTCACTTATCCACCAATAAAAGCCAGCACCTTTGAAATGGTTCGGCTTTTGGAAATTGCCAAAATTGCCAAGTGTCAAACCGTGGAAACGATGTTTGCCAACAAATTAGTGGCGCTCATCGATCGGTTTGAGAAAAGTGGCTCGATTGCTGGTCGGGATGTATATGACATTCACCATTTTTTTCTGCAAGGCTTTCGTTATAATGAAAAGGTTATTCTCGAGCGAAGAAAAATGACAGTTGAAAAGTTTTTTCAAGAGTTGATTGCGTTTGTTGAAAAACAAGTGACAGTAACGATTATTGATCAGGATCTTAATATGCTTTTGGAAAACAGTCAGTTTCAAAAAATCCGAAAACATCTCAAGTCAGAAACCTTAATGTTTTTGAAAAATGAGCTTGAGAATTTAAAATAATTCTTTTGGATAAAAATAAAAAAGGCGGGGATTTTTCCTCGCCTTGTTTAGTCGCAAAAAAGTAGCATTCCAGCTAGGAATGCGATGACAGCAGACACATCTGTTCCTATGTAAACCCATTCTGGGCAAAATGGGTCAAATGAGACGGCAACTGCGCCAACAAGAAAGACCAATGTTGCTAAAACTGTCGTAACTCCCATAAAAAGACTGTACATCTTGGATCCCCTTTTTGTTAATGAGCTTTTTTGATTATCAACAGCTCAGTATAACTGAAATACTAAGAAAGTCAATAAAACATAAACAATATAGGCTATAAATCATATTTCAGTGGCTTCATAAAAGTAAATAAATCTGTTGACATATTATTGACAAAAATTGAAAGGAGGTCTATAATTAAGATATATGATTCAAGAATTGCTTCAAAAATTGGGACTTTCTGAAAAAGAGATTCAAGTTTATCTTGCTCTTTTTGAGCAGGGCAAAACAACCCCAGCCAGATTGGCCAAGACTACTAGCATAAATCGCTCAACAGTCTATGTTGTTTTGGAAAAGTTAAAAGAAAAAGGCTTGGTGATTGAGGATGTTACCGCAAAAACCTTGTATGTTTCACCGTCATCAGCTGAAAAGGTTGAAGAAATGTTTTATCATCAGCAAGAAGAATTGAAAGAAAAGAAAAAAATAGCTTTGATGTTGGCAGAGGAGCTGGAAAAAATGCCTCAAAGCAAGCAATATTCGATTCCAAAAATAAGATTTGTGGAGGAAATTGAAATTGAAGAGTTTTTGTATGGGCAGATTTCGAAATGGGATCAAAGTTCGAAATCAATTGGACATACTTGCTGGGGTTTTCAAGACAAGAGTTTTGCTCAGCATTATTTGGCTTGGGTAAAATCGGCTTCTGAAAAATATCAAATGAAAATTAATCTGCTTTCAAATGAATCTGAGCTTGAGAAAAAGTTAAAAAAAGAATATGCTGGCAGTCGAGGATTGAAATATTGGAGCAAGGAATTGGACTTTTCTGCCTCAACTTGGGTTATGGGGGATTATTTGGTCATGATTGTCACTCGTCAGCATCCTTTTTATTTGGTTGAAATCCATGACGCAGTTATGGCTCACAACATGCGAGAAGTTTTTAAGAAAATTTGGAATGAAACAGTATAGGAGGTCTAAAAGCTAACGAAACTAATCCGTCAGCTGGCGAACTTATAAGCCAATTAAGTTATGCAATAGAAGAAACCCAGAAAAACACGGATAAGTACTATTGGACGGCGCATGTGGCGGAAAAGGAAATGTGGAATTGACATAAAAAAGCATTATGCTAAAATGATAAGGTAGTTTAATTATAGCGTAAGTAGGCTAATTATATGTATATAAAGCGGAAAATTGAAGATGACATTTTGGGCTATTTGAAAAGAAGGGAGATTTTGGCCATTGTTGGTCCGCGTCAGTGTGGCAAAACAACCGTGCTGAAAAAAGTTTTCGACTCACTTAAAACAGAAAAGAAAATCTTTTTGAACTTTGAAGATCAGGAGACACTTTCTTTGTTTGAAAATAGCATCAAACGCTTTGCACAGTTATATGTCGCCAACAATAAGTATGTTTTTATTGATGAATTTCAATATGCCAAGCAAGGAGGAAAATTACTCAAATATCTATACGATACCTATGAGACAAAAATTTTGATTTCTGGATCTTCTGCGACGGACTTAACTGTTAAGGCCATCCGTTTTTTAGTGGGAAGAATTTTTGTACTCCAAATGTATCAATTTGATTTTTATGAATATTTGTTGTCAAAGGATAGGAACTGCGCAAGCTTGTATGAAAAAGAAAAAATTGATTTAAAGAGTTCAAAGAAAAATCTATTATTGTCAACTGAGGAAATGTTAATTTTTCGCAGATATTATGAAGACTATTTGATTTTTGGTGGTTATCCTCAAGTTATTTTGGCAAATGATGAAAAAACTAAGCGAGAAGTTTTAAAAAATATTTATAATACTTATTTTTTGCGTGATGTGCGAGATATTTTGGGCTTGATTGATGATTATAAGCTAAATAATTTAATCAAAGCACTTGCCCTGCAAGTTGGTAATATGATTGAGAGTAGCGAGCTTGCAAGTATTAGTGAGTTTTCTTTCCCAACCTTGAAAAAATATTTTAATTTTCTCTCTAAGACCTATATTTGTGAATTTATAACTCCATTCTTCACTAATAAAAGAAAGGAGATTGTGAAAAATCGGAAAGTGTTTTTCTATGACACAGGGCTGCACAACTTTGTTGTGGATGATTTCCGTCCTTTAAATTTGCGAACAGATTGTGGTGCACTTCTGGAGAATGGATTTTGGATGCAGTTAGTAAAAAATGGCTTAAAGGGACAATATTGGAGAGACAAAAATCAAAATGAAATTGATTTTATAGTTGAGCTCGGTCAGCAAAAATTGGCAGCTATTGAAATAAAAAGCAGTAGCCGAAAGTGCAAGGCTTTGTCAGCTATTTTTATGAAAGATTATAAAAATGCCGAAGATTTTTGTTTTTATTTAAACGGAGAGGTTGGTGGAAATGAGAATAACAAAAAATTCTTGCCTTTATTTTAAAGCTAAAAATAAAAGGTTGTTTTAAATATGCAGTGGAAAACCCCGAAAAACACGGATAAATACTATTGGACGGCGCATGTGGCGGAAAAGATGCATTATTATGGTCTTTCCGAGCAAAAAGTTTTGGGCGTGATTCGCAAGCCAAAGCGCACCGAAACTGGCATCGCCAAGGATACCGTAGCGGTGATGTTGCCCGTGGGAGCCATTAAAAAAGGAAAAGCCAAGCCAAAATGGGGAAGGCCTTCTTTTGGTGATTTTCAAAGTGAGCAGGAAAGCACTGAGGAAGAGAAGGAAAGTTGGAACCAAGAAATTTGGGTGATGTACCAAGCAAAACCTGAAAGTGAAATTAAAAATTTGAAATTGAAAAAACTTACCATTATTTCTGCATGGCGTTATCCCGGCATGAGTCCGAAGAATAACCCAATTCCGGAGGAAATTTGGCGGGAGTTGGGGGAGGGTAGTAATCAGTAACTAGAAATACATAATACATCTGCAAAGAGTGGCTAATTTTTGAGAAAGTGCTAGAATGAAAATAAAGTTGAAAGGCTTGAGCAATAATTTTTTAAAAGCATAATCTTATGGAAGAAAAAACTTCCCAAGTCCAGGTTGAGCCAGTAGTTCAAGAAAAAAAGGAAAAAACAGAGTCAAGCAATGATTTGAAGGGTCTTTTGGCCCAACTGGAGGCCATTTTGGATGAATATATGGTGAAAAAAGCACCCTTTGCTTTGCCAGAAGGGGTAAAAGAATTTTTGGTAAAGATTTGGCCATATCTTGTGATTATTTCTGCCGTGGTAATGTTGCCATTTGTTTTCATAGCGTTTGGACTTTCGGCTTTCTTTGCTCCATTGGCGATGATGGCAAATGGATTAGCAGGAGAGCACCTGTTTGGCGAAGGTTTTTTTGGGATTATTTCTCTATTGATTTATATTGGAGCAATGGTGATGGAATTAACTGTGCTGCCTGGTCTTTTCAAACGCTCAAAAAATGCCTGGAGAATGATTTTTTATGCAAGCGTGTTGGTCTTGTTTAGCGATATTTTTTCTATGCAGGGCTTGTTTAGTACTATTATCGGTACTATTATCGGTTGGTATCTTTTGTTTCAAGTTAAGGATTTGTACAAAAACGAGTAAGCAAATATCTTTTTGCATTCAAAAACAGGTTTCAAAACCTGTTTTTGTTTTTTTAAAGGGGATTCTTTTTTTGGGGTTGATTATTTTGTTTTAATGTGAGAATATAAAGTGTAATTAAATTGAAAGTACTCTTGAAGGGATATTGTTAAAAAATAGCCATTCAAAGGGTCAAATTAAGAAAAAGTATGGTCAAAAAGACAAAAATTGTCGCAACCTTGGGTTTGGTTTCTGACACCAAGGAAACTTTGCGAGCAATGGTGGAAAATGGAATGAATGTGGCGCGCCTTAATTTTTCTCATGGCGATCATGAGTGGCACGGCAAAGCAATCAAAACTATCCGCGAACTTTCAGCTGAAATGAATGTGCCAATTGGAATTTTGGGAGACTTGCAAGGGCCTCGCATTCGAACTTCCGTGGTTGAGCCAGTGGAGATGAAGACTGGCGAAACTATCATCTTGAGCGATGTTTTTTATGGCGAATCAGTGGCTAGCAGGTTGGCTGAGGGCAAAAGTTTTCTTTTGGACACTCCAAAAATTGTGGAGGACATTGAAATTGGTCATGAAATCTTGATTGAAGATGGTTTGATGAAAATGGTGGTGAAGGAAAGAGAAACAGGAATTTTGGTTTGCGAAGTGATTGATGGTGGCACGGTGAAAAATCGCAAAGGGGTGAACATTCCAGACTCCCAACTCAAGATTAGTGCTGTCACTCCCAAGGATGAACGCGATTTGAAATTTTTAATGGAAAATGAAGTTGACTTCATTGGGCTTTCTTTTGTGGGCTCTGGAGAAGATGTGAAATATTTGCGCGGGAAAATGAAAGAATTTTTGGGTCGTGAAGACAATTTGCCGCACATCATTGTGAAGGTGGAACGCAAAGAGGCAATCAAAAATTTGGATGATATTATTGACCAAACTGACGCCGTGATGGTGGCGCGCGGTGATTTGGGCATTGAAATTGAAGGCACGCGCGTGACGCTTTTGCAAAAAGAAATTGTCCGCAAAAGTTTGAACAAAATGAAGCAAGTGATTGTGGCGACGCAAATGTTGGATTCGATGATTGTCAATCCGCGTCCAACGCGGGCTGAAATTGCGGATGTGACCAACGCCGTGATTGACCACACTGATGCCGTGATGCTTTCAGGGGAAAGCGCAGGTGGAAAATATCCGGTGGAAAGCGTGCGCACAATGCGAGACATTATTCAACACACTGAAGCTTCATCTTTTGACGATGTAACGCATCTGTTGAAATTGGATGGCAAGGATGATTTCAAAAATTTGGTCAGAAGTGCTTTTGATTTGGCAAAAAATGGTGACTCTAAGGCGATTATCTTGGCAACCGCTTCTGGTTTCACAGGGCGCATGATGTCTCATTTTCGTTCAGAAAAACCTTTGTTTGTGGCGACCAACAGCAAGAAAGCTTTCAATCAATTGACTTTGGCTTGGGGCGTGCAATCTTTTTATGACGAAGAAAAAGATTTGTCAGTTTTGTTGGACAAAATGGTGGCTTATCGCAAAAGCACTGGGCAACTTGCTGATGGCGACAAAGTGATTGTGATTTTTGGTAGTGCCAAGGACAATAAAGAAAAGATGCAGATGGTGGGAGTGAAAACAGTTTAAACAGCTTCTTAGGCTTTAGCTTCTTAACTTTTTAGGTAGAAAATATTTGGGTGTATTGTGTGAATGTATGTTGTGTTTGATTTTATACAAAATACATTATACAAGATACAAGATACAAGATACAAGATACAAGATACAAGATACATGATACACCTTATGGAGAGGTCGCATAGCGGTCTAGTGCACCACCTTGGAAAGGTGGCATACTGTCAAAGGTATCGGGGGTTCGAATCCCCCTCTCTCCTCCGCTTTGAAACTAAGAGGTGGCATACTATAAAAATCCAAGGACCGTCCTCGGAAAATCGCATTTTACGAAACTTTATAAAACTTGCAAATATCGCCAAACTTTATAAAGTTTGACATTGGCAATCAGCGGATTAGCTGGGTTTTCCAACGGCAAGGAAGGGAAAGCCTACTTTTTTGTGTGGGGATATTGCTTGCGAATCTGGCAGATGATTAGCGTGCTTTTTATACAGGAGGCATGGAAAAACATATGTAAAAATATATTACATTTATATTGACAAAAAAGTTTACATT
>JBAXHR010000048.1:0-7305 GCA_037138835.1 Candidatus Moraniibacteriota bacterium
ATATTTTAGTGTCGGGAGTAATAATACCTTCTTCCAGCGCAGCCGCAGCTACAATCAGTTTATAGGTTGAGCCCGGCTGATACTGTCCGGAAATGGCCTTGTTGGATAAAGGATTCAGTGGATTTTTTTGAAGCTTTTTGAAAAAGGTTTGGCCTGCGAATCTGATGAGCCAGTCAATTGGTGTCCGAGTTGTCAAACCGTGCTTTCCAATGAGGATTTGGAAGGCGGGCTTTGCGAACGCTGTGGAACCCAAGTGGTGCAGAAAAAACTCAGGCAGTGGGTTTTGAAAATGACCGCTTACGCGGACCGATTGTTGGCTTATTTGGACAGCAAGGAACTGGATTGGGAGCCAGCGATTGTGGAGCAACAAAAGAACTGGATTGGACGCAGTGAAGGCACGCAGTTTAAAATGTTGGTAGTGGAAAATGGAGGCTCGACCTCCATAAGGGAGGTCGAGCCTCCAACGCTGGTCGAGGAAAATTATATCGAAGTTTATACGACGCGATTGGATACGATTTTTGGTTGCACTTATTGCGTGGTGGCGCCGGAACATAAAATTATTGAAAAACTTAAAGATCGAATTTCAAATTACGCTGAAGTTGAAAAATATATTGCCTCTGCGCAAAACAAAACTATTTTGGAACGGACGGAGCTGCAAAAAGAAAAAACTGGGGTGAAACTTGAAGGCATTGAAGTTGTTAACCCCTTTAATAATGAAGCTGTGCCACTTTTTGTGGCGGATTATGTGTTGGGCAGTTATGGTACGGGTGCGGTGATGGCGGTGCCAGCCCACGACGAACGAGATTTTGAATTTGCGAAAAAATATAACTTGCCGATTGTGCAATCGATTGCACCAAATTATGAATTATATTTGAAAACTTGCAGAGTTTTTGATTGTTTGAATGAAATTTCCCAAAAGGCTACTGAAAAAGGAATCAAAATTTGGCTACTTGGAGGATCTGCAATACCTTTTTATTGTGGGATTATTTATCGACAGCATAATGATTTGGATTTAATTACAAAGGATGCGGAGAATTTTAAATTGGCGATTGAATTATTTGAAGAATTGGGTTTTGAAAAAATCAAGGAGAAGAAAATTTCTGAAACTTTGACGAATTTTATTTTCAAAAAAGATGATATCGAAATTGATATCGGACCTAATCAGAAAGAATTCGGTCTTGTTGATGCTGACTTTGAAGAAGAAGTGAAAATATTTTCCGGATATAAAGCGCTTGTTTTGAGTGAGGGGTTTATTAGATCTTTTAAAGAGTATCAATTAAAAAATAGAAATTCTGAAAAAGATAAATTGGATTTAGCGTATCTTCAGGGAAAAGTTTTTACAGAAGACGGTTTCGTGGTAGCTTCAGCTGAATATGGCGGCTTGACTTCACAGGAGGCGCGGGAAAAAATGACGGTGTGGTTGGAGGAAAAAAAATTGGGCAAGAAAAAAGTGAATTTCAAAATGAGGGATTGGATTTTTTCAAGGCAACGCTATTGGGGCGAGCCGATTCCAATTGTGCATTGCGGGCAATGTGGAGCGGTGGCTGTTCCAGAAAATCAACTTCCAGTGCGTCTGCCAGAAGTGGAAAGCTACGCCGTGACGCAAACAGGCGAGTCGCCCTTGGCAAATATTGCCGAGTGGGTCAACACTACTTGTCCAAAATGTGGCGGGCCGGCCAAGCGCGAAACCAACACGATGCCTCAATGGGCGGGTTCTTCTTGGTATTATCTGCGCTACGCCGATGCGAAGAATGACAAGTGCTTGATTGATCAACAACTTGAAAAGGATTGGTTACCAGTGGATCTTTATGTGGGTGGGGCTGAACATGCCACGCGTCATTTGCTGTACGCGCGTTTTTGGCACAAATTTTTGTTTGACCTTGGGGTGGTGACAACTAATGAGCCTTTCAAAAAGTTGATGCATGTGGGACTCATTTTGGCGCAGGATGGTCGCAAGATGAGCAAGCGCTGGAACAATGTGATCAATCCGGATGAAGTGATTGGGCAGTTCGGGGCAGATTCAATGCGGATTTATGAAATGTTTATGGGCCCGTTTTCGCAAAGTGTGGCTTGGAACACCAATGGGGTGGTGGGGATGCGAAAATTTTTGGAGAAGGTTTGGAAATTATTGGCACAGATAAACACAGAAGAAGGACAGAGGAACACAGAAACACAGAAAGATACAGAAATGCAAAATAATATCCCAACGCAAATTCAATCATTGTTGCATAAGACGATTAAGAAAGTGACGGGGGATATTGAGAATTTCAGATTCAATACGGCAATTTCGCAATTGATGATTTTGGTCAATGCCATGGAAAAAGAGTGTTTGAATAGCGCAACTACGAAAGAGCACATACGAAAAGAAGATTATGAAAAATTACTGTTGATTCTCTCTCCCTTTGCACCCCATATTGCGGAGGAACTTTGGCAGAGATTGGGAAATGAGCAATCAATATTTTTGCAGAAGTGGCCGGTTTGGGATGAGAGTTTGATGAAAGAAAAGGAAATTGAAATGGTGGTGCAGGTTAATGGCAAAATTCGTGAGCGTTTGATGGTGGCATCCGATGTGACGGAAGATGAAATCAAAGAAACAGCTTTGGAAAGTGAAAAAGTACGCATTTTTACTGAAGGAAAAGAGATCAAGAAAATAATTTTTGTGCCAGAAAAGTTGATAAACATCGTCATTTAAACATATAAACATCTAAGCATCTAAACATCTAAACAAAAATGCAAGACTTTTCTGAAAAATTGAAAGCTAAAATGAATGATTTTGCGCATGGTATTTATGCTGTTACGAAAAAGTTTCCTAGAGAGGAAATTTATGGAATTACATCGCAAATAAGAAGAGCATCTTTGTCGGTTGTTTTGAATTATATTGAAGGCTTTGCACGAAAAAGAAGTGCTGTTAAGAAAAATTTTTGGGAAACATCTTATGGCTCACTGCAGGAATCTAAATATCTCTTGGAATTCGTTTTTGTGGAGGGAATGATTGATGAAATTGAATATAAGAAATACTTAAATTTAGCTGATGAAATAGGCGCCATGCTTTGGAGATCAATAGAATCAATCAAGCTAGCCAATTAAATAATTGAATGTTAGCATAATTTTATGTTTAAATGAGTGCATGGTTAAATGTTTTTATGCTCAAATGAATTCTGTGTTTTTATGTTTAAATGATTAAATGTTTAAATGACCCTTATGCAAATCGTAATTCTGACGGCGGGACGGGGAACGCGGATGAAAGAGTTGACGGAAAATGTTCCCAAGAACATGCTGAAAATTCAAGGTAAGCCGATTTTGGCTTGGAAAATTGAAGCACTTCCCGCTGAAATTGACGAGGTGATTTTGGTGATTGGTTATCTGGGCGAGCAAATCAGGGCCTATTTTGGTGATGCTTATGCCGGCAAAAAAATTTCCTATGTGGTGCAGGAAAGGCTAGAAGGTTCTGGAAAAGCGATTCATTTGGCTAAAGATTTAGTAGGAGAGAAATTTTTAGTTATGATGGGTGATGACTTGTATGCTAAAAAAGATATTGAAGAAATTTTGAAATATGATTTAGCTGTGGTTGGCTTTGAAGTTGATAAGCCCAAGGAGTTTGGGGTAATTTCTCTTAATAAAGAAGGAGATTTAGCGGAGATAGTTGAAAAGCCAGACATCCCTGGGCCAGCTTTGGCCAATATGGGACTTTATAAATTAACCAAGAATTTTTTTGATTATTCTCTGGTTGATATTGGCAAAGGTGAATTCGGTTTGCCACAAACTTTAGCAGTAATGGCTAAGGATTTTCCGGTACATGTTGAAAGAGCTACTGGTTGGTTTTCAATCGGCAACCCCGAAGATTTGGCAAAGGCGCAGCTGGAAATTGAGAAATTTATTTAAACATACAAACATTTAAACATGCTAACATCTAAACATCTAAACATTTAAACATTTAAGCATGCAAACATCTAAGCATTTAAACAAATTCCATGCTTGTATGATTAAATGGTAGTATGCTTATATGATATTGTGTTTATATGTTTATATGATCTTATGACCCTTTATGCAGAGAAAAAAAATTGTCACAATAAGTGGTGGGAATGGGGGGTTTACTTTATTGAACGGACTCAAGAAGTATCCTGTTGATTTGACGGCGATTGTTTCGATGACAGACAATGGTGGGGCAAGTGGCGTGCTGCGAGATGAATTGGGCGTGCTTCCTCCAGGAGATGTGCGTCAATGCTTGGTGGCGCTGAGCGATTCTTCAGAAGTGCTGCGAAAATTGATGACTTATCGTTTTGAGGAGGGTGGCTTGAAAGGTCATAGTTTTGGCAATTTGCTACTTTCAGCACTGGAAAAAATCACGGGAAGTTTTCCCAAGGCTGTGGAGGAGGCCGTGAACATTTTGAATGTGAAAGGCGAGGTGGTGCCTGTGCTTGATAAGGATACGAACATTTTGTTTGAACTTAATAGTGGTGAAAAATTGGAAGGAGTGGTGGCGGTTGACCATAGTTTTGACTTGACCACGGTTGGAGTCAAGAAGGCATCCCTTTTTCCACGCGCAAAAGCCAGCAAGAAAGCGATTGAAAAACTTTTGGAAGCAGATTTGATTGTGATTGGTCCAGGGCATCATTATTGCAGTATTATTCCAAACTTGTTGGCTGAAGGAATTCCGCAGGCGATTCGAAAATCAAAAGCGGTGGTGGTTTTCAATTGCAATTTGGTCAACAAACAAGGGCACACCGATGGTTTTTCCTTGGATGATTATGTGGCGAATGTGAACAAATATCTGGGTGGCGATCGAATTGATTTTGTGACTTTCAATTGCAAAAAACCTCACGCTTCTTTGATCAAAAAATATGAAGACCAAAAGAATTTGTTGGTGGATTTTCAGAAAGATTGTCAAGTTGGTAGGAATTACAAAATTGTGCTGGCTGATTTGCTCAGTGGTGAGAAACCAAACTATAGCAAAGCGGATGTGTTTGCTAGTCGTCGAGCTTTCATTCGCCACGACAGTGACAAACTCGCCAAAGTTTTGATGATGATTTTGGAAATGGGCGACAAGGAGAATGTGATCAAGGAAATCATATAAACATACAATCATATAATCATTTAAGCATTTAAACATGCAGACATTTAAGCATATAATGGATCATACGCAATTCATGGTTCCAGTCAAAGACTATCTCTGAATTTTTACGAGCTTGTTTGCTTTGGGGGACTTATGAGCGAGAGCGAGTACCGAGCGATTGGTTATAACTCCTAACCAAGAAGCGTGCCCCAAAAAGCAAACAAGGGAAGTAAAAATTGCTGACTTAGTTTCATAGAACCCTAATTTGCGTATGACCCCTTTATTGCTTCACTGTTTTGATTTTTTAGTTTATAAAAAACCTTGTTTTCACTACGCAAATCAAAATAGGAAATTTCTGCCAATGATTTGTTGGCAAGCTCCTTTTTCAAAACCAGCTCCAAAGTTTCCAGTGCAGTTTCAAGTGAAAATCGAGTGGAAAAATAAAGCTCACAACCATCTTGCTGCTTGACATCAATCTCCTGCGCCATCAAGGAGGGCGTCCAATATTCGAGCTCGACCACCATCCCTGCTTTTGCCAAAGCTTCCCCTAACACTGAAATATATTCCATATACGATTTGGTCAACACTTCTTCATTAAGCTCAATGCGCTGGGCGCTTCGATCAAAAATTTTCAGCAAATGGTTTTGCAAAAGTTCAGGAGAGTCAAAATCGGCTTGGCTATAGGCAATGCCGTTTTCATCGACCAAAAAACATTGCTCGCCGCTACACAAAATCAGCAATGCCTTCCGTTCTTGTATGGAAATCTCAACTGTATCTGGAAATTTTTTGACCACTGAAACTTTTTCAATTTTCTTGAAATTATTTGCCAACAAATTTTCCAGCCTTCCAGCGCTGACCAACAAAAAATTATCCGCGGGAATTGTTTTGAAAAGCTTTTGCTCCCATTGTTGCTTGATGCTTGCATTGATGTCATCAGTTTTCAATTCGCTATTGCCATTGATCTTGATTTGCGTGATTTTCAAATGAGCCGAAAAAAAGAGCACGAAAACCATCACGCCCAAAAAAGCCAGCACCAAGAAATAGAAGATTGATTTGGCGACCAAGGCTTCCGTCAATTTGAAGCCAAAAAGCTTCCGCTCATTTCCACTGCGATTGCCAGTGCAGTTTTGAATATATTTTTTTCGAGGTAAAGCCATGGGTTTGTATTTTACATTTCCAAAAACAACACTTCTAACAGCAGGCGACTGTTGGCATTGGTATTTTTCAGCAAGGGAATCCTGGCAGTAATTTTTTCAATTAATTGGTAAAGCTCAATTCTTTTCGCCTCATCTGTGCAAGTCAAAGCCTGCTCTCTGAGAAGCCAAGTCCAATTATCAAGCACCGCCAAGGTCTTGGCAGTATCCTTGGAAAATTCTTCTGCCAATTGCAATTTATCATTAAGCGAGCCATATCTGAGTTTTTCCAATTGTTGCGCAACTTGCCGGTGTGCCTCCAGTTGAAGAGGATTTTCCAACATTTTTTTGGCCAAAGCCGGCCTGCCCATTGCCAACACGGGGATATCTGATGCAAAATTTTTCTCCCTCTCAAATGCCTGCTTCATTTCAACTTGCAAAACCAAAGAAAAATTCAGCTTCTCACAGCGCGATTGCACCGTTGGCAAAATTCTGCTCATTTCACTGACCACCAAAATCAAAATAGAAGTTGCATTTGGTTCTTCCAACAATTTCAGCAAAGCATTTTGGGCGGCGCCATTGAGCTTTTGCGCATCTTTCACCACCAGCACTTTGAATTTTCCGTGATGCGGAAACAAACTCAAAGCTTGTTGCACCTGCCTGACGGCTTCAATGGGAATGTCGCGCTGTTTGATTTTGCCTTTGAGTTCCACCGTTTCCGGCTCCAAAAAAATCAAATCAAACAGTGCCTGCGTGTCTTGTTTTTCAATGTCCATTTCCAATTCTGAAGCACCTGCAATCAAAGCCTGCGCAAAAATTTTTGCCAGCGTCGTTTTCCCCACTCCCTGCGGCCCCGCAAAAATGTAGGCATGATTAAACGCAGCATTTTTGAGGCTTTTATTGAGAAATTCAACTGTTTTTTGATTGCCGATGAAATGCATACCACTACGAATTACGAATTTATACGAATGTACGAAAAAAGATTTTAGATTCTAGATTTTAGATTTTCTGCATCCCGCATTTTGATTTGCGCCATTACGAAGCGCGTTTCAAAATTCAAGCGTATGAGCGTTAAAAAATTTTGAAACGCAGCTTTTTCAGCAGAAAAAGCGGAGTGTA
>JBAXHR010000049.1:0-7210 GCA_037138835.1 Candidatus Moraniibacteriota bacterium
TAAATTTTAAATATTTTGAAAAAGGTCATTTACACAAAGCTATTGACAGAGCCAATCCAGATTTGGAACAAAGTTCAGTGCTAAAACTGCATGATCGTGAAATGTACAATCAGCTCGAAGCTGAAATCAAAACATATCTTGTTTCACTGCCTGTCACTCTAATAGCTATCGTTATTGACAAAGATGCGTATTGGAAGCAGTACCCGGCACAGAATCCTTATGACATCGCCTATCTTTATTTGCTTGAGCGTTTCCAATTGTTTTTGAAACAGCAAGATGCACTTGGTCTTTGTGTTATTGATCCTCGGGTTGGGACAGTTGAAAAATCTTTTGTCGGTGATTCTCTCAAGGATATCCATCACGCTATGCGTTGGCATGACGGAAAAATTTGGAGTAAATGTCCAAATGTAGTGGAGAAGCTTTTGTATTCAACTTCTGATGATACAATTGGAATTCAGATTGCGGATTTGTTTTGCTATCCGATTTATCATATTTTTGAATATGGAAAAAAGCCAGAGGAATATTGGCGTTATTGTGATATTACTCAGTTGAAGCTATGGAATAACGCAGATGGAAAGTGTGACGAGTTTGGTTTGAAAGTTTTTCCGGACATCAAAAAAGAGCCTCTCAAGGAGACTCCATTTTGATGGGCGTGGGTTTCCTCACGACCAACTAAAATATAGCATGACTTTACAAACTTGTCAAAAATAAATTTGAAAATCGCAAAAAATGGCTTGGATATGAGAAAAATAGCCTAATTTCAAAAAAAGATTTTTCTGCCGGCCAGCTTTACAGTCGGCTTTTTTTGTGGGAGAAAACACCCAAAGCAAGGCGCAAGTCTTGCTTTTTGGTTGGTCTTCGCAAGGCGGGGAAAGGAGAGTAGAATAGGATTATGTGAAGCTGGGTAGGCAAGTTGCTGCGTAGCAGGATGCGTAACAAGATTTAATGATATGGCGTACATATTTTTGGATGAAAGTGGAGATTTGGGATTTGATTCGCAAAAGAAATCCTCGAAATATTTCGTGGTAACTTTTTTATTTGTTGAAAACAAAGGTCCAATTGAAAAGGTCATGAAAAAAGCAGCTAGAAATTTGAGTAAAAAAGAACTGAAAAGGTATATTGGCATTTTGCACGCTTGCAAAGAAAAACCAAAAACGATTGCAAAAGTTTTGAGTGTTTTGAATGAAAAAGATATTTCCGTGCTGTCTATTTATTTGAACAAAAGAAAGGTTTACACCAATCTAAAAGATGAAAAACATGTTTTGTATAATTATATTTCCAATATCTTGCTGGATAGGCTTTTGACAAAAAGATTGGTTCCGCTGGATTCAAAAATTCATTTGGTTGCTTCAAGAAGGGAAACAAACAAATTCTTGAATGAAAATTTCAAAAGTTATTTGAAGCATCAAGTGAAAAACAATCATCAGCTTGATATCAATATTGAAGTGAAAGTTCCAAGTGGTGAGAAATGTTTGCAGGCTGTTGATTTTATTTGTTGGGCAATTTATCAAAAAAGAGAATTTGGTGATGAAAGTTTTTATAACCTGATAAAACAAAAAATAGTGGAAGAAAGTCCACTATTCCCTTAAAAAACAAAACCTTGGGTGCTATATAAGAGGAACCTCCGGAACCCCACATCCAAGGAATTTACTTGTTTATGCCGTTATACTAGCACAAGTTTCAATTTCTTTCAAGCCCAATTTTGAAAAATGAAGAAAACGGCTTGGATATAAGAAAAATAGCCTAATTTCAGAAAGAGATTTTTCTGCCGGGCAGCTGTTTATTTCTGCTTGAATAAAGGTGTATACTAGAGTAGAATGAATGTATTAATCAAAAATACTTGTTTTATGCTATAGGTGATAATTTTTTTAATCATTCTGACAACATGAATAATCTTTCTAAGAGCATCCTGAACTATTTTGCTACATTCACTGAAACCCGCTTTAATTTTAAGCGAATGGTGAATTATCGCTGGACAAACAATGAACTCACTCTGGATTTACCGCTGTATCCTGAATTCCAGGCGCTATTGCTGGATTCAATCAAATCTGGCAAATCAGCAGATATCACTATTAAACCTGGTCAGTATAAATTATCACTTTCTAAAGAAGATATAATTTTAGCAATAACCAATGCTATTAACGGTGGTTTGGATAAGGAATATTTAGAAAAGTTATTAACAGCCGAACTGGAACAACTAGCAGCTACTACCCAGTCAGAAAATAGCACAGATGTGGATGTTAAGAAAGCCGCTTGGGATGAAGCTACTTGGTCATACAATGTCGCCGTTCGTAAGGAGTTGGAAAAAGTTGTCATTGCTTTACAAGAAAAGCTTTTAACCAAATTTAAGGAAGAAAATGGAGCAACCAGTTTTCCGCCATCAAGTTTTGGTTTGAGTGGTTATTTTAAATCACATCTGGATGAATTAAAAAAAATTGCCAAAGATCAAGTTGAACCAGATGAATATGTAAAAAGTGTCACTGATTATTTTAAAAAAGAAATCGAGGACATTGTCCTTTACGATTTATTTTTGAATCTTCATAACTATCAAGCATTTTCTACTCATGGCACTCTTTATATCTTTTTTCATACAATCTCACGTGCCAATGATGCTTTTCCATTATATTTTATTGAGGCTGATATGCGCTTGTCCAACACGGAAATTTCTATTTCTTTCCCTAGGAATTTACTTTTGTTGAATGTGCCTGCCATAAACTATTTCAAATTCAATCGAGTCTTGACGACACCGCGTGCATCATCAGTTGAGCAGGCAAGTGCACATCTCGGAGCAATAGAAGTTTTTTTGCAATCACAATATGGCATGAATCAGCAATTTATTTTGGAACCTCAATTCAAGGAAGTGATTCACGATGGAGAAAATTTTCCAGCTATCAGTGGTCGTATCGGTTTTCAGGTTGTGGCGAATGAAGACAAAAAATTGTTGGATTATTCGGAGATAATGACCAATATTGATACGGGCGGACACAGTCAGTTCGGATCCTTTATAGATGGATATATTTCTGGCACAGTGCCAAATTATTCAGATGATGTTATTTGTAAGTTTAATGAAAATTATCCATCAAATAGTGCTAAACGCTATATGTCAGATGGACCAATTCCACTTAACAATTCTCAGAAAAGAATTTTGCTTGCATTGGAAAATTCCAAGAATAAAATTATCGTAGTTGACGGTCCACCAGGAACAGGAAAATCACATACAATTGCAGCGCTGGCATATAAAGCCAATGAAGATGGCAAGACTGTTGTGGTAACTTCTCACAAAAAAGAAGCGCTTGATGTTATTGATCGCATGATGACTGATAAATTCAAGTCACTGCATCCTCAAGCAAAGCCATCAATTGTACGCATGGACATCGAAACGGGCTCAGCGAATAATTTTAGTAATACCTTAACAGCATCTGTTGTTAGTGGTGCTACTGAAAGAACATTGGAATACAATGACAAGGCAATTGCGGAGGATAGTGAAAAAGTTGCCAAGCATTTGGAGAATATTTTGCAAGATCGTATCAAGGCAACTGAAAATGAATCACAAAGATTGTCAGATCAAGTTGAATTTATTCAAGTGAATGAAAAATTGAAGCAAACAGGAAATATTGGAAACTTGCTCGATGCAACTTTGAGATTGGAATCTAAACTTGATATTGAAGCTTTAGAAAAATTTATCGATCTCGCCACTGAGGAATTATTTACCACTACCTCACTTAGTGAATATGAATTTATTGTTGCTCGCAAACACGAGCTTCACAAATTTATTGAGGCTTGTGAACATATAAATACAGCACCATCAGAAATACTCTCAGTTGAAACTTCTTTAATGACTATACCAACTGAACTTGCCACTTTAATTCATGAAATTGGTGGCATGTTTAAGAAAGAGGCCGTAATCAAGAAACTTTCTATCAAAGATTCATCCGCAGGATTGATGGCAAAGATTACCGGGCAGGCAAGTGACAAAGAGCAAATGGAAACAGTAATCAAGAAGACTCTTTCTTTGCAGTTTGCTGGGCCACTTGCTGAGGTGGTCAAAATAGTTGGAGTAGATTTCGACAAGGCTACTATTGGTGATTTGACAGCAGGCCTTGAGCGAGCCGAGGCAGCGATTGCTTTGCGTAAATACAAAGTCTGGATTGAGGAATATCAAAAATTAGCAGGTAATGCCAAATTGTCTATTTCTGAAATGTTTGCCGAAGTACAAAAATATCAGACAGCGCTTGATAAATTTAATATTGAAACCCTAGAATCAATCAAGATATTATTTGATCACTACGGTGCTATTCTAGAAGCTCTGGGTATTACGCAGGATCAAATCCCAACTATTGGCAGGTTGAAACACGGTAGTGAAACAGAGAGATTAGCTTTTAAATGGATGAGTTTACATGCCAGACTATCACAAACAATAACACTGGCTGATGACTTCACGACTGATGCCAAAGAATATTCACGTCTCAAACAAAAGGAATTGGAGCACAAGAATGATATTCGCCTCAAAGGGCTAAATCAATATCTTGGAGTCATGCAGCAACTCAAAGTTTCTTTTGAGGGTGGCAAACGCTTCACAGTTGAACAGGCAAAGATTTTACTAGGTGGTATTTCAGTTGTTATTGCGGAACCATCAACCTTGTCCCGTCATTTTCCAATGCAAGAAAATTTGATCGATGTTTTGATTATTGATGAGGCCTCGCAGGTTTCTATTGCTGATTCCATTTCGTTGATATTGCGCGCCAAGCAGGTCGTTATTTTTGGTGATGAATATCAATACGGCGCAGTCAGCGCAGTCAATGTTTCTACGAAATATTCAGCTAGCTATTTTACGGAAATTGTAAATGCCTATGCTGATGACTACAAGGTTTCAGTTTCTGATTCAGCCAAAAAAGAATTGGTGGACGAAGTGGCTCGTGATGTCAGCTCTGATGACTTGGTGAGTGATGCCTTGATTCGTCCACAAGACAATCCAGGTGCAGTGCTCTGGCTAAAAACTTTTAATATTAGAACTTCAACCTTGTCTTTTGCCAAGGCGATTGCCAATTACACCACCTCACTCAAAGAGCATTTCCGTAGCTTCCCAGAAATCATTAGCTATTCAAATGAAAAATTCTACAAAATTGCTCAACAGGAATTGATCATGAATCGTATTCGCACAAAACCTATTGGTGAGACTTTGCGATTTTTGCCAGTGACAACTCTTGGCAAGGCTGGTGCTAACATCAATCTTGATGAAATAGATACAATTATTGTTGATATTCAAAAAATCATTGCTAATGGTTTCAAAGGTACAATTGGCGTGATCACTTCATTCAAGGAGCAGCAAATACGGTTGGAAGAAGCGCTGAATGAACGAACAAATTTACCACAATTGCGTCGCGATCACAAATTGACAGTTTGGTTTGTCGGTGATGTGCAGGGTGAGGAGCGTGACATTGTCTACTATTCTTTCGTGGAAAACAAAGCTATTAGTAATGCCAATCTCGGCTCTATTTATCCAGTGATTGGTGGTACGGCTGATACTATTCGCTCGCTCAAAATGCAACGACTTAATGTTGGTTTTTCTCGTGCCAAAGACACGATGGTTTTTGTGCATAGCCAAGACATTGAAAATTTCAGCAACACACAACTTGGCAATGCCTTGAAACATTATCGCAATACTTTGGAGGAGGCTGAGAAAAATGATTTTTTCATTGCTGATGAATCTATCTTTGATTCACCCAAAGAAAAAGAACTCTATCAATTAGTACTTAACACTGAATTTTTCAAAATCAACAGAGCTAACATCCGATTGGTGCCACAGTTTCCAATTGGCAATTATTTGCGCGCTGAGTTCGCTGCTCAGATGCCAAAATATCGCGTGGACTTTTTATTGGTTTTGTCTAAGGGTGGGAAAGAACAGACTTTGATTTTGGAATATGATGGCATTGAATTTCACTTCAAAGACCCAACTGAAGTTTCACGTCATGCACTGTCTAGAGAATTTACTGACTACGACAATGGTCGCACTTTGGAACTCGAAAGTTATGGCTATCACTTTTTGCGTATTAATAAATTTACCTTGCGACCAGAGAAACCAGGGGACACACCAGTGATGGTGCTAGACCGTTTACTTTCAAGCAAATTTAATCTCAATCAATAATCCTATGCCAAAAATAAATCTCACAGATGAAGATAAAATAAAATTGCTAGAATCTATCAATGCTGGTGTTGAGCCGTCGCCAGATTTTCTGACCAAGCTTTTTCCAGGCACAGCTGAGAAGTTTGATGTTAAAGCACTTGATCGTGCCAAGATTCCAACCCTGGAATATGCAGGCAAGCGAAGTAAGGCCGCGATTTTAGCTGAGGCGGGAGCAGGGATTGGCGCTGCACCACTTCAGGTCGTGAGGAGTTTTGGTGAAACCAAGAAAGATGAGTGGCGGAATATGATTGTGCAAGGTGACAACTTGCAGTTTTTGAAAACTTGTTATCGCGATGAAGATCCATTAATCAAGGGCAAAGTTAAAGGCAAAGTAAAATTAATTTATATTGATCCGCCTTTTGCCACTAAGAGTGATTTTGGTGGGAAAGATGGAGAGAGAAGTTATACTGATAAAATTGATACAGCTGAATTCATTGATGGGTTGAGGCAGCGCTTGATTTACTTGAGAGAGTTGCTCGCAGATGATGGTGGCATTTATCTTCACTTAGATCAGAAAATGAGTCATTATACAAAAATCGTAATGGATGAAATTTTTTCAAAAGAACGTTACTTAAATGAGATAGTTTGGAGCTACAGAACTGGTGGGGCAAGTAATAAGACTTGGAGCCAAAAACATGACTCAATTTTGTATTATTCAAAGAAAAGTAATTATATATTTAATTTACAAAAAGAAAAATCTTACACAAAAAGTAAATCTAGAAAAGCCGGTATTGTTGACTATGGAGGCGGGATGGCTGAGTTTTTTGAGGATGAATTTGGAATATACAACTGGGTTAATTCACGTGATGTCTGGGAGATATCATATATTAATTCACAATCCGATGAGCGATTAGGATACCCAACACAGAAACCAGAAGAGTTATTGGAACGGATAATTTTAGCATCTTCTAATAATGGTGACTTAGTTCTTGATGCATTTGGTGGTTCTGGCACAACTGCTGCTGTAGCAGAAAAACTTGGCAGACAATGGATTGCTTGTGATTTTGGTAAACATTCCATTTATAC
>JBAXHR010000050.1:0-7035 GCA_037138835.1 Candidatus Moraniibacteriota bacterium
TACCCTAATTAACTAATTTTAGATAGGTCTAGTCCAGCAAGATTGCGTATGACCCGTTTTGAGCAAGGAATCTTTATGTTTGAGTTTTTTTGAAATCAAATAGAAAATCCAAATGGAAATGCTGGAAAGAAAAAAACTGGCAAAGCGAATTTTCCGCAAGTTTGGGTGGTCATAGATAGTCGAGACCAGCGCCACGGCCGCATGATATCCAGGGATGGTTGTCAAGTCGGACAAGGTGCCAAAGTTGCCTTTGAGAAACCATCTGATTTGGCGATTGTGCGCACTTTCATCGGCATATTGCTTGTCGCCAACTATCAAGACAAAAATCCAAAGTGCAAAAGCCAAGCCAAGTAGCACCAAGAAAAACCACTGTTTTTTGCTCAAATGTTGAAATTTTTTTGTCAGTTCAGAGCGCATAAAATTTTGCAATAACTAAGGATTATGAATTTGCAAGTCTTTATATGGGGTCATACGCAATATAGGGTTCTAGGAAACTAAGTCAGCAATTTTTACTTCCCTTGTTTGCTTTTTAGGACGCGCATACTTGGTTAGGAGTTATAACCAATCGCTCGGTACTCGCTCTCGCTCATAAGTCCCCCAAAGCAAACAAGCTCGTAAAAATTCAGAGATAGTCTTTGGCTGGAACCATAAATTGCGTATGACCCTTTATATGGTTAAATAATAGCATTTCTTTGCTTTTTTTTCCAGTAAAACGCAGTGGGGCGATTAGGCCAAATTTTTCTTGCAAATAATGGTCATTTTAAGCTATAATGAGCCTAGTAAAGATAAGTCTAAATAATCTCAATCATATTTATCATAAGCTAAAATCAGAATTGTGCAATTTTTACAGGGGAAACTGGAAAAAAATAGTTGCTGGTCTGCTTTTGACTGCTTTTTTGTTTGGAATTTTCTTTCTGAGGATTTTCAACATAGATGGCAAAATGTCACTGGCTATTGGCAGTCCAGGTGATTCATTTTTGATCAGCGAGGGCAGTTTTTTGGTGCGCAAAACTTTTTCGAAAAATGAGCAAATTGAGAAAATTGGCTGGCTCAGCGACATTCATGCTGATCGCTTCAAACGCCGAACCGTTGACAGTGGCACGCTTTATCCTCGGCAATATCAAGACTATTTGCCAAAAGTGTTTGACGCTATGAAGCAGCAAGGCATTCAAATTGTGATTGCCACGGGTGACAACACTAATTCTGGAGATGACAATTATGCGCGCGAGCTGGCGAAAATTGCGCAAGAAAAAAGAATGCAGGTGATTTGGGTCAGGGGCAATCATGACAACGATGAAGTGATGAAAATTTTGGGCGGTGAAAATCGGGAAACATATTTTTTCGTGGACACAAAAAATACTAGGATTATCGCGCTGGATGATGTCCAAGGTGATGGAGGTTATCAAGGCAATATTGATGCCAAGCAATTGGAATGGCTCAAGGAAGCTTTGAAAACAGACAAGCAAGTTGTGGTGGCGATGCATATTCCAATTTTTGAGGGAAGCGCTGCTTTTGATGCTCAACAATTTCTGCAGGGTGGGGAATTTACTCAAATTGGAGATCTGCTCCCTCGTTATGAACAGTTGGAACAAATTTTGCGAGCCAGTGGCAAAGTTAAAATGGTTTTGGCTGGTCATTTGCATGTGCCTTGGCAAAGGCAGTATGATGGACTCAACTATTTTGGCCAAGCTGCTCTGACCAGAGAAGGTTACACTGGTGCTTATGGCATCATTGAAGTTGAAAAGAGCAAGGTTGATTATTTATTTGCAAAATGAAAACTGTTTTAAATCAAAGAAAACCACCCAGCGGTGTGCATTTTGATCGTTTTTCGCAATATGGCAGGCTTGCACCCAAGGGTTCTACTGATTATGCATTTGTTATACCAAATCAAATAAATCAGCACTACCTTGCCAAGGAGCTAAGCTCTCGTACTCAGGAGCTTAGCTCCTTGGCGAACAGTTGAATGAAAAAGAAGTTGATTTGCAGGCAAAAAAAATCCTCCAAGGACCGTCCTCGGAAAAAATCCTCCAAGGACCGTCCTCGGCTAAACTTCATCCTCGGCTAAACTTCAGCCTGGGTGGGGGGGATTTGACTTGGGAAAATTTATGATATAATGAAGATAGAAAAATTTGTAATAATTTAAAATAAAAAAAATATGCTAGATGATATTGGGTTAGGAAATTTTCTTGCTAACATAACTTATTTAACACTTGCTTTTGTGACAATTGTTGGTGTATTTTTTCTTCAGAAAAATAAAAAGGATTTTACGAATATTTGGATTTCACTGATGCTAAATCTAATTTTCTTTCTTTATTTTTTAGGAACACCTTTTTATTACATTTCAGTGGTGACTATTGTAATTTGGCCATTGTTTAATATCTTCATAATAATTAAATTACTTAAAAAATATGTTTGATGGATTTTTTGGTCAGTATGCTGTCTTGGGAATGTTTATTTTCATGGAATATTTTATAGCATTAACTTTATTAGGCTTTTTTCTAAAAAAAATTTTTAAAAAGAAATTCATTATTCTTTCTGTCGTATTTATTGGTAGTGTAATTTTTTATTTTTTCAGTATAACTTTTAGTTTTGCTTTTATTGGATCCTGTATAATGATTAGTATTTTTTTTCATTCTTATTTTTCAAAGAAATAGCTATGTGTAGAAAGCTCACCTTAACAATTCTACTTTTAGGATTTGCCTGTATCTTTTTTAGTAGTTTCTTCATTAAGCAATCTAAAGCCGTTGAAACTCAGAGCATCGCTTCAGATGAGCAATGGGACAGTGATCAAAAAATTGAAAAAAACTTAACCATCGAAGCAGGCGTTACGGTGCTAGTAAAAAAGGGAACCGCAGTAACCTTTGACGGTGGCAGTTTGAAAATTTTGGGCAAAATGATTGTTTCTGGTACCTTGGAAAATCCTGTCACATTCAAGAAAGGAGCAACAGCCTCCTTTTTTTCGATTTTAATTCCTGCAGATGGCAATCTGATTATGCGCAATGTGGATTTTAGTGGCGGTGGTCTGGAAACAGCGTATTGGGATCCACGAGTAGACAATATGATGCGCACTATTAATGGGGGTCTTGATTTGAGTGGCGGTAGCTTAGATGCTCAAAATTGCGATTTTCACGACAATTTTCTGGCAATCAACATTGCCCCAGAAAGTGCTGGCAAGGCGCTTGTCAATCGCTCAAGTTTTTTGAGCAATTCAGCTGGCGATGTGAGCTTTTCTTATGCTAATGATGATGACAGCGTTGACTTCAAATATAATTGGTGGGGCAGCTCCCGTGGGCCTTCACAATCTTGCGACGGTGACTATTGTTACTATCCTAAAGTTTCAGCTAAAGTTGATTTTTCTTCCTGGCGAGATGAAGAAGCTTTTATTGATCCCGTGATTGTGATTCCGGGGACATTAGGATCTTGGAAATGGACAGATTCGGGAGAGTGGAAATTGGATCCAATTTTCAAGACATATGATGATTTAGTAAATAATCTCAAAAAGAATGGTTATGAAGAGGGTGTAAATTTATTTTTATTTCCATATCAATGGCGTGATAGTAATATTAATAATGCCAAAAGATTGCGAGATAAAATAAGCGAAATCAAGCAGCAAGCTAATTGGCCCAAGGTTGATCTGGTGGCTCATTCAATGGGTGGGCTTTTGGCTAGGGAATACATTGAATCTGACTACTACCAAAATGATGTTAATCAACTAATTACGCTCGGGACTCCGCATAATGGTTCACCTGAAGATTATTTGATTTGGGATGGCGGAACACCAGGATTAACACTGGGAGATAAATTTTTAGAACTTATTTTTAAACAAGAAGCCAAAGAGGCTGGATATGAAAATATTTCCAGCTACCTTCATAAAATGCCCATAGCATCTGTACGGGAATTGCTTCCGACATATGATTATTTATTTGATATAAAATCAAACAAGATGCGTTCTTATGTTAAAAACGAATATTATCCAAAAAATACTTTTTTAGAAAAACTCAATCTCACGGAAAACAAAAATAAATTACAAAACATTGAATTTGTTAACATAATAGGTAAAACAAAAAATAGCGATACTATTAATAAAATAAAAGTTGGACAACCATCTATCGATGAAAACTCTATTTGGGCGCATGGATATCCAGAGAATTTTGATCTACCAATTGGGGATCATGGCCTAGGATACGGGAGCGGTGATGGAACTGTTCCCTTGGAATCCTCGAATAATATTATTTCTGATGAGGAAATCACTATAGATTCAACTCATACAGATTTGCCAACCAAGGCTATAGATAACATTTTAGAATCCCTCCTTGGCTATTCCCCCAAGGACTTGACTTACATTCAAGGACCAGTTAATAACATATTTCTTATTATGCCGCTTTCTCCCGTCGACATCCAAATCATCTCCCCGAGTGGGAAAAGGATGGGGAAAGATTTTGAGACAGGCAAGATCCTCAATGAAATTGAAGGCGCCTATTACACGGGCTACGACACTGAAAATGAATTCGTGACGATTCCCAATCCCGAGCCAGGGCAGTATAAAATCATCACCCAAGGCACAGGGTCCGGGGCTTATGAAATCAAGGCGATCAACCTCAAAGAAAATGCGGATGGCACTGCCAGTGAGCAAGTTGCCAGCTACAAAGGCACCGCCTCTCTGGGCGCAGTGGAAACGCACAGCGCGCAAGTTTCGGATGGCAAAGTGAGCGACCCAAACGCAGGAAATTATGATAATGACAGTAACGCAGTAAGTAGCAGTGTAAGTAGCACGGTAAGTAGCAATGATGGTGATAACAACGGCGACAATAGTAATAAGCGACATTCTACCAGTCGCAAACAAATCATTAGTGATTCCAAGGTACTTACTGGCTTAAGTAGTCAAGTTTCGCAAGCAGGACTGCTGCCAATCGACAAAAGTTCAGTCAGTTATCCAAATGATGATAATAAGGAAAAACCCAAAAGCAACATCGACGAAAACAAGCAAGAAGACAAAAAACAACAAGCCAAGGCTGATTTTTCCAAAACAATCAACAAAAAGAATTTGCTCTTGCTCGGCGTGCTGGTGATTTTGGTGGTGGGAGTGGGGAGGTTCTTGCTTTGAGAATGAACTGTAATTTCATTTGTCGGCAGGCTTAAATTGGGTTATGATTAAGGGAGTATTGAATTAAGCGAAATCCTATGCAAAAATTGAAAAATTATTTGGTCAAAAATTGGGTGTGGTTGGCGTTGGCAGTGGTGCTGGCGGGGGCGATTTTTGTGCGGACTTATGAATTTGAAAGTTGGCTGTATTTCAAGATGGATCAATCGCGCGATGCCTTGCTGATTGACAATATTGTCGAAAAGGGTGCAGGATATTTGCCACTGTTGGGGCCAAGGGCAGGAGCGGTTGAACTCGAACATGGTTTTTTGAGGTTGGGGCCAATTTTCTATTATTTCCAATATGCTTCGGCAAAACTTTTTCATTCGACTGAGCCATTTGTGCTGGCTTATCCGGATTTGTTTTTTTCAATTTTGGCAATTCCACTGCTTTACGCGCTGGCAAGACTTTATTTTTCCCAGAAAAATGCACTGCTGATTGCCACGATGTATGCCTTTTCTTTTTTGGTTGTTCAATATTCGCGTTTTGCTTGGAATCCAAATTCGTTGAGCTTCTTTTTGCTTTTGAGTTTTTATGGTTTGCTGAAGTTTCTCAATGAGTCAAATGGCAAATCCAAAAAATGGTGGTTCGCCCTTTGGATGGTGGGAATCACAATTGGCAGTCAATTGCACTTTTTTGGCTTTTTCAGTTTGGTTGGCATTTCTGGTTTGCTTTTTATTTTTCATTTTCAACTTTGGCGAAAAAAACAAATTTTTGCATTGTTTGAAAAAAACAAATTGAAGCAAATAGCCACTTTTTTCGGGATTGCTTTGCTGGTGTTTGCTTTTTTCTACACCCCGGCTATCATCAGCGAATTCAAAAATCAAGGTCAAAATTCCAAAAATTTCATTGAAGCACTGACCTCAAAGCCAGAAAAGAAACCTTTGTTGGAAAAATTGACCAAGGATTTCAAAGAGAACGCCAAATATTATTGTTTGCTGACAACTTCGAGTTGCTATGGAAGTTCTTTGACAAAAGACAAATTTCCCTTGGCGTTGACGGGCCTGATTTTGCTGGCTGGTTTTGGATTGATCATTCGCGGTTTGCGCAAGCAGCAAAACTCTTTGCGTCGAGATTTTCTGGCATTGCTTTTGTTTTGGATTGGGGTGTTTTCAATTTTGACCATTCCGGTGGCTTTTCAACTTCGGCCAAGATTTTTCATTGTGGTTTTTGCAATTCCATTTTTGCTGCTGGGCTTGCTTTATGAATATCTGGAAGAAGTTTTGGGGGACAAATTTGGCAAAAAAACAGTGTGGTTTTCTTTGCTCATCAGCGCTTTGATTTTGGGTTTGAATTTCCAGGGAACTTTCGCTTGGTTTGTGGAACAGGCAAGATCGCAACAAGAAACATTCACAGTCAAGCGAACTTTGATTCTGAAGAATAAAAATGGAGTTACGCTGGGACAATTGCAAGGAGCAACTGATTGGATGTACGGTCGCCGACAAGCTGGCAAAAATTTGTATTATTATGTCAAACCGGAGCACATCAGGCCGATTGATTTTTTGCTGACGGTCAAGAGAGATGAGAGCTTGAATTTTTTCACTTTGAAAATCAATCAAGACCCCAAGGCGCAATTTTTTGCAATTATCCCCGCTAAAAATGGACTTGAGGCTGTCGACAAAAAATTCAAAATGCCAATAACGGTGTTGGCTTCTCAGCAATTTGGACAAATTAGGGTTTTTGAAATTGAATTTCCAACGCGAGTGGTTTCGGATTCTTTCAAATTGAAAAAGGCCAGTGGCGGTGAGGATCGAACTTTGTGGAAAGATGTGTTTAAACTGCCATGAAAATAACCTTGGTTCTTGGAAGCTAAATTGGAAATTTTTACTTCGCTCATTTGCTTTTTGGGGCACGCTTCTTGGTCAGGAGTTATGACCAATCGCTCAGTACTCGCT
>JBAXHR010000051.1:0-7025 GCA_037138835.1 Candidatus Moraniibacteriota bacterium
TGAAAAGGAGCATAGTAAATGATGCAATGAGAAGCATAATGGAAACATGAATCCAAAAGCCAGCGTCATTGTGGTCAAAAGGCACTTTGGTGCTCATTGCCATAATACTGGAATAGACTGTGACGGGCATGAAGATGGCATTGAAAATCGTCAAAACTTTCATGGTCAAGTTCAGTTTGTTGGACAGCAAAGAATTGTTGGTTTCCTCCATGGATTCAATGGTTTCCTTGTTGCTTTCTAGGGCGTTCCAAAGGCGGATGTTGGTGCCGACCAAATCTTGGAAATATGGTTTGAGGTCAGTCGGAAGCAAGTCGCTTTCCATTTGCGTCAAGGATTCAATGATGTGCCGTTGCGGTTTGAGAGTGCGGCGGAAGTTGAGAATGTCGCGCTTGACGATGGAGATTTCTCGCACCATTTCCTTTTCTTTGTTGTTGAAAACTTGTTCTTCAATGTCTTCAAGTTTTTTGTGAATGTGATCAAGCCGAGGAAAACAGGAATCCAAGAGCATTTCGAGAATGTAATAAATCAAATGCGCTGGCGTCTTGTCCATATAAATTCGACGCTTGCCTTCACTTTTTTCGAGGTTGGTGAAAAACTGTTCGAATTGATAAATTTCTTTTTGATGACCAGTGATGAGATGATCTTTGGTAATGACGATGTCGATTTCGCCTGGGTAGGTGGTGCGACTGACAATGTCAAAGAGGGGAATGTGAATGGTCAGATAAAGGCAGTTGTGATATTTGGTGGCTTTTGGCCTGAAAGTTGGCGTGATGAATTCTTCAATCGCCAAAGGGTGAATGTCAAAATGTTCTTGCAGATAAACCACATCGTCTGGTCCAGGGTTTTCAAAATCAATCCAAGTTGTATTTCTAAAAGAAAGGCTTTTCATTTTTTGTTTTTTATTCTACGAATTACGAATTTGTACGAATGTACGAAAAAGATACATAAAGTATACCTTATTTTTTTCACATTGACAAAGAAAAATTTTGTCGTTAGGGTGAGGATATATGTTGAAAAAAATCGTGTTGTTTTTGATTAGGATTTATCAGAAAGTTTTTTCGTTGGATCAGGGCATTCCAGCGTGGTTTTTTGGTGGGCGGATTTGTCGTTTTCATCCGACTTGTAGCAATTACGGCTATGAAGCGATTGAAAAATTTGGCGTGTGGAAAGGTGGCTGGTTGGCAATCAAAAGAGTGGGGCGTTGCCATCCGTGGAATGAGGGAGGATATGACCCAGTGCCGAAGGAATAAATTGCGCATGACCTGTTTTTATGCTTAAATGGTTGTATGCTTAAATGTTTAAATGCTTAAATCTTATGTCTTTATTCAACAAATTGTTCGGTTCAAATGAGAGAGAGGTCAACAAATTCCGGCCGATTTTGGCGCAGGTCAATGCCTTGGAAGAAAAAATGATTGCACTTGGCGATGAACAACTCAAAGCCAAAACGCAGGAATTTCGCGAGCGTTTGCAAAAAGGTGAAACGCTGGAGCAAATTTTGCCAGAAGCTTTTGCGGTGGTGCGGGAAACTGCCAAGCGAGTGATTGGCGAAAGGCATTATGATGTTCAGCTTTTGGGTGGCATCGCTTTGCACAAAGGGCTGATCACGGAAATGAAAACTGGCGAAGGAAAAACCTTGACCTCAACTTTGGCAGTGTATCTCAATGCCTTGGAAGGCAAAGGCGTGCATATTGTGACGGTCAATGACTATCTCGCCAAGCGCGATTGCAACTGGATGGGCAGTGTTTATCATGCGTTGGGACTTTCCACGGCTTGCATTATGCATGATGTTTCCTATCTGTATGAACCGAAAATTATGGACAGTGATGAAGTGAGCGTGGAGATGGAAAATCTTTCAGAAATTTCTCGCAGGCAAGCGTACGGCTCGGACATTACTTTTGGGACGAACAATGAATTCGGCTTTGATTATTTGCGGGACAATATGGTGCAAAGCGCTGAGCAAATGTCGCAACGCCAGCTTCATTATGCGGTGGTGGATGAAGTCGATTCGATTTTGATTGATGAAGCGCGCACACCACTGATTATTTCAGCACCTGACAGTGAATCGACCAAGCTTTATCAACAATTTGCTCAGTTGGTGCCACGCTTGAAAGAAACTGAAGATTATGAGGTGGACGAAAAAATGAAAGCCGTGACGCTCACAGAAAAAGGCACGACCAAAGTTGAACAGCTTTTGGGCGTGGGCAATATTTATGAATTGGGCAAAATCAGCTTTGTGCATCATTTGGAACAATCGCTGAAAGCAGAAATTCTTTTCAAATGTGATCGAGATTATGTGGTCAAGGATGGACAAGTGATTATTGTGGATGATTTCACGGGGCGTTTGATGGAAGGCAGGCGTTATAGTGATGGTTTGCATCAAGCCATTGAAGCCAAAGAAAAAGTGCAGGTGCAAAAAGAATCGCGCACTTTGGCAACCATTACTTTTCAAAACTATTTTCGCATGTATCAGAAATTGGCCGGCATGACAGGCACAGCTTCCACCAGCGCGGAAGAACTTTCCAAAGTTTACAAATTGGATGTGCTGGAAATTCCAACCAACAAAGTGATGTCCCGTCAAGATTTGCCAGATGTAGTTTACAAAACCGAAAAAGGAAAATTCGATGCAATTGTGGAAAAAATCAAAGAATTGAATAAAGCAGGGCAACCAGTTTTGGTTGGCACCATTGCGATTGAAAAATCAGAATATCTCAGCGCACTGCTGGTGCGTGAAGGCATCAAGCATGAGGTGCTCAACGCCAAACAGCATGAAAAGGAGGCTTCGATTATTGCTGGGGCAGGTCAATTTGGGGCAGTGACGATTGCCACCAATATGGCAGGGCGTGGCACGGATATTAAATTGGCAGAAAAAGCGCGCGAGGCAGGCGGACTTTTCATTATTGGCACGGAGCGTCATGAAGCGCGTCGCATTGACAATCAGCTTCGTGGTCGCGCCGGTCGCCAAGGTGACCCCGGAGTTTCGCAATTTTTTGTGTCCCTGGAAGATGAGTTGATGCGCAGGTTTGGAGGGGATAAACTCAAGGGAATGATGGACACTTTGGGTCTGCCAGAAGATCAACCAATTCAAAATGCAATCATCTCTCGCACCATTGAAAGCGCCCAATCAAAAATCGAAGGCTATAATTTTGATATGCGCAAACATGTGCTGGACTATGATGATGTGATGAACAAACAGCGCGAAGTGGTTTACAAAAAACGCAAAGAAATTTTGGCTGCCAAGGAGGTTAAGCAAGAAATTTCCAGCTATATTGAAGAGGAAATTGAACGCACCATTTCAGTGCATTGCACGGGGGAAGATTATCAGTGGGAAATTGAAAAAATTGTCACTGAGCTTGAAAATATTTTTCTTTTTTCCGCGCAAGATGGCAAGAAATTGGAGCAAATCAAAGAAGACAAATCCAAAAATTCCGCCGAAAAAATCACCTTGATGCAAGAATTTGTGATGGGCAAGGCTAAGGAGGCTTACATTAAAAAAGAAACTGAAATCGGTATCGAGGCGTTGCGCCAAGTGGAAAAAGCCATCATTTTGCAAACAATGGATACGCTCTGGATGAATCATTTGGATGAAATTGACTATCTGCGTCAAGGCATTGGCCTGCGTGGTTATGGACAACGCGATCCATTGATTGAATATAAAAGGGAAGCTTTTCATTTGTTTTCGCATTTGATGGAAAATGTGCGTTCCACGGTGGTGCGAACTTTGTTCAAAATTTCCATGGTCTCGGCTGCTCCTCAAGCGCAAACTGAAGCGCTTCCAGAAAATGTGCAATATCAAGGTGCGCAAGAAAATCTCTCGCAATTTGGCGAGGCGCAAACCAATCAACCAGCTGAAACGCAAAAGCCCATTGTCAATCAAAACAAAATTGGTCGCAACGACCCTTGCTCTTGTGGAAGCGGGAAAAAGTTTAAGAATTGCCATGGGAAATAAATTAAAACTAGGAATTTATAAACATTATAAGGGTGGCGAATATAGGATTTTGGGCGTGGCTAAACATTCTGAAACATTGGAAGAACTTGTGGTATATCAGGCTCTTTATGGAAATGCTGATATTTGGGTAAGGCCAGTGGAAATGTTTTTGGAAGTTGTAATTTTTGAAAATAAAAAAGTTCCAAGATTTTTATTTTTAAAAGAAAAGTAGCTTTAATTATGCACAAACTTTTTGCTTTTGAAAAATCAGTGGGGGCGGTGATGTTTCTTTGAGGATTATCATTGGCTAGGTTTCTCCTAAAATAATAGTTTGGTTGCATCCAAATAAAATGTATGATATAGTTTGGTTGTAACCAAATTATCAAAAAATACTATGGAAAATTTGATGCAAGATTATCAGCGATTGCTCAGTGAGCTGGGGCCTGTTTATGAAAGAGGCATTTACAAAAAAATGCAGTCCGACCATCGCATTGTGGGTATTGTTGGCTCAAGAGGTGTTGGAAAAACCACCTATATTTTGCATTATCTGAAAACAAAATATGCCGAAAGTTCGCAAGCGCTGTATGTCAGCGCCGACGATCTTTATTTTGCTGACAATAGGCTGGTGGATTTGGTTGAAAAATTTGTCAGTCTTTATGATGGGAAACTGCTCTGCATTGATGAAATTCACAAATATCCAAATTGGTCACAAGAATTGAAAAATATTTATGACAAATATAGAAATTTGAAAATAATTTTTTCTGGAAGCTCAAGCATTGATTTGATCAAGGAAAAATATGATCTTTCGCGTCGAGCAGTTTTACGATATTTGCCTGGGTTGTCCTTGCGAGAATTTTTGGAAATGAAATCGGGGAAAAAATATGCCGTGCTGACAATGGATGAAATTATTGCAGGGAAAAAGAACAACGACATCGCTGAAATTGCAAAAATTCCACGCTTGCTGGGCTTATTTCAAGAATATTTGCGTATCGGATATTATCCGCTTTTCAGGGATTTCAACAATCAAATGGACATGCAAGATGCGTTGGAGGGCGTGATTGACAAAGTTGTGTATATGGACATCGCCGCTTATTATTCGCTAAAAACAGTAACCTTGCCAGTCTTTCGAAAAATTTTGTATTTTATTCACACTTCAAAACCTTCCGCAATCAACATCAATCGGATCGCCAAAAGTTTGGGAAAAGATCATACGGATGTTGCCAATTATCTTGATATGATGACTGAATCAGGTTTGCTGCGTTATTTGCTGATTGATAAAGCTGGACACGCACTGATTCGCAACGCTGAAAAAGTGTATCTCAATAATACGAATCTGTCTTATACGCTGGAAAAAGTTAGTGGCAAAAAAGTTGAAAAAGGGCAAATCAGAGAATTGTTTTTCATTGCCAGTTTGGAAAATGCGGGGCATAAAGTTTTTTATAGCAAAATTGGAGATGTTAAGTGTGACAATTGTGTTTTTGAAATTGGTGGCGGCCACAAAGACCTGTCGCAACTTAAAGATCAAAAAAATGCCTTTGTTGTGGCTGATGATATCTTATTTCGAGATGCCAAAAGAATCCCGCTTTATCTTTTTGGATTTTTGTATTAATTATGCGCAAACTTTTTGCTTTTGAAAAATCAGTGGGGGCGGTGGTGTTTCGGCGGGAGGCTGGAAAGATTTTGTATTTACTTTTGCAATATCGCTCTTGGCAGTGGGATTTTCCCAAGGGGCATGTTGAACAAGGAGAAAATGAAGAGCAAACACTGCGGCGAGAAATTTTGGAGGAAACTGGGATTTCGGAAATTTCAATTTTGCCAAACTTTCGCCAGAGTGCTTGGTATTTTTATCGCGCCAAGGGCAATGAGAAAATTGAGCGACTTGAAAAGGGCAGGGGCATTAATATTTTCAAATTGGCAGTTCTGTATGCTGTTGAAGTTCAGGGAGCTGAGATTAAACTCGATTTTGAAAGCAAGGATTTTGTCTGGCTCGATTTTGAAAATGCCCTAGCTCGGCTTGGCAACCAAAATTCCAAAAGAATTTTGACCAAAGCCAATATGCTCTTAAAACGCCTCAATTGAGGCGTTTTTTGGTTGGTGGACAAATTTTGGCCCGCGTCCTATTGACATAATGTCAAGGAGCTTGTATATTGGATAGGTACTAAAAAACAGCCAAAGAAAGGCTTAACACAGGCATTTTGCAATACCTGATAATTATTGTAACTAAAGAATGAAATTATGTTGACTATTAGATTTTCACGCGTGGGAAGAAAAAACAAGGCTCAGTTTCGAATTGTTTTGCAACAACACACGATGACGCCAACTGGCAAGCATATTGAGTTGTTGGGTAGTTATGATCCACATCAGAAGAAGGCTGTTTTGAAAGCTGACAAAATCAAAGAGTGGATTTCCAAGGGTGCGCAAGTTTCTGACAGTGTTTACAATCTTTGCATCAGAGAAGGTGTGCTTGTGGGCAAGAAACGAGTGGTGAAGATGGAAAAACCGAAAGCAAAGGAAGTTGTAGCTCCAGCTGAGGTGAAAACTGAGGAAGCTACACCTGTCGAGGAAAAAGTTGAAGAAGTTGTGGCTGCTTAGTTTTGTGAAATTAAGTTAGGAATTTTTACGAGCTTGTTTACTTTTTAGGACACGCTCTTGGTTAGGAGTCATAACCAATCGCTCAGAATTCGCTGTCGCTCATAATGGTCTAAAAAGCAAACAAGTTCGTAAAAATTTAGAGATAATAATAAAGTTCCGCAGACAACAGGCAGTTTGCCCTATGAAATATTCGCTTTGCGAATTTCACAGGGTAAGCAAAAGTCCTGTCGAGGAATCACAAAGGCATTTTTCAAAATGCATTTGTGGTTGCAAAGGTCGATCTGCGGAAACGCAGATTTTTTAAATCCCTACGAAATACGAATCATTACGAATGTACGAATGTGTGGTTATTGTATTTTCGATAAAGTTTTAAATTTATCGAAATTCGTACATTCGTATGTGTTCGTAATTCGTAGAAAAACTTAAATGTTAACAAAGAATCAAAAATTAGAATTAGTAAAGGATTTGACGGAGAAAATCAAAGTTGCCAAATCGATTGTGTTTATTG
>JBAXHR010000052.1:0-6916 GCA_037138835.1 Candidatus Moraniibacteriota bacterium
ATCAAAGAAGTGCCGACACACTTTTGGGCGTGCCATTCAACATTGCATCTTATGCGCTTTTGACAATGATGATTGCACAAGCTTGTGGACTTGAAGCTGGAGAATTCGTACACACACTTGGCGATGCTCATATCTATAATTTTCATTTCGACCAAGTTAAGGAGCAACTTTCTCGAGACATCAGAGAATTGCCAACGATGAAAATAAACCCAGAAGTTAAAGATATTTTTGATTTCAAGTATGAAGATTTTGTTCTGGAAAACTATGATCCGCATCCAGCCATAAAGGCGCCAATCGCAGTCTAAATGTGATTACTAACGCAATTGCTCAAATATTTTCCTTTTTGGCACGCTTTTGGAAAAATACTCAATTTCCAAAAGCTCGGGAGCTGCTGTCGCATGCTATCGGCCAAAAAGAAAAATGGTCTCACGATGCTTGTTTTTTTATAGGGTTCTCTTCTTTTCTTCTTCAGTGAATGCAACCAAGGTGTCACCTTCTTTGATTTTGATATCACCTTCAAAAACGATGCCACATTCATTGCCTTGTCCAACTTCAGTGGTTGGTTTTTTGTCTTGTTGGAGATTTTCAATTTTTCCTTTGCCAACAATTTCTCCTTCGCGTTTGATTTCAAGCAGGGCATTTTTGATGATCTTGCCTTCACTGACGCGGCCGCCGATAATCATATCGCGTTTGCCGGTCTTGAAAATCGCCAACACATTGACCAAGCCAAGGTCGGTGCGCACAATTTCAGGCGGAAGCATCCCGATGATAATGTTTTTGACTTCAGCGACGAGTTCATAGATAATTTTGAAGTTTTTAATCGCCACTCCATTTGACTGCGCCATTCTTTTGGCGACAGGCGTGGTTTCAACATTAAAACCAAAAATGAGAGCCTGCGAAGGTGTGGCAATTTTCACATCAGATTCAGTAACATTGCCTACGCCAGTTTCAGCGTAGTTGACAATGACTTCATCGGTTTTGAGACCAGAGATGATTTGCTGAATTGCTTCAAGTGAACCTTGGACATCCGCTTTCAAGATGAGGTTTAATTTTTGAATTTTGTCATCCTCAATGATGCGCATCAATTTTTGGGAAGTGACTTTTTCTTTGCGGTCGATCAATCCTCCTGAAAATTCTTTTGATTTAAGTCTGGCAATGGATTTGCCACTAACTACTTGCAAGATGTCATTGGTGTTGGGCGTGTCATTGAGCCCCATAATTGTAACTGGAGTTGAAGGGCCAGCGGAAAGCAAGGTTCGACCACTGAAATCTTCAATTTTTTTGATGCGACCATAAGCAGCCCCTGCGGTGATGTCTTGACCAACTTTCAAAGTCCCGGTTTTGATGAGAATAGTTGCAATTGGCCCTTTTTGCGGATCCAAATTGGATTCCAGCACCACCGCCAAGCCATCGCGTTTGTCATCAGCTTTGAAATCTTCCATCTCTGCTACCAAAAGAATACTGTCGAGCAAATCTTCAATCCCGATGTTTTGTTTGGCGCTAATTTCGGCGCACATTACGCTACCACCCCATTGTTCAATCAAAATGCCATTGTCGGCCAGCTCTTGCTTGACGCGTGGCAGGTTTGCGTCTTGTTTGTCAATTTTGTTGATCGCCACCACTGTGGGAATTTTTTTGCTTTTCAAATATTCAATCACTTCTTTGGTTTGAGGACGCACTCCATCGTCAGCAGCTACGACCAGCACGGCAATATCAGCGATGCTAACACCTCGCTGACGCATTCCTGAAAAGGCTTCATGCCCCGGGGTGTCAATGAAAGTGATAAATTGGCCTTTCTTTTTGACTTGATAGGCGCTGATGTGCTGGGTAATGCCACCAGCCTCCTTGGCTGCCACGCTGGCTTTGCGAATAGTGTCGAGCAATGTTGTTTTGCCATGGTCAACATGACCCAAAATCGTGACTACGGGTGGACGAGGACGCAAATTTTTGCCAGACTCTTTTTCTTTTTTGCAGATGTCAATCAACTTTTCAAGTGTCAATGTCTCACTATCAGAAACTTCCAAATCAGCTTCGGTTTCAAAACCCAAATCTTGCGCAATAATCGTAGCGGTATCGAAATCAATTTCCTCATTGATGGTGGCGAGAATGTTGTTTTTGAGTAGTTCAGTGATGATTTGAGAAACTGGCAACTCAAGCAGTTGGCTGAATTTTTTGACAGTCACGCTCTGGGGGACTTTGACGAGTTTTTTTTCTGGTTGAACCATGATAGTTGATATAAAAATAAAAAAGTTAAGTTGCTTAGATGCGAGAAGGTTTAAGTGTAGTGGCCTCCTTAATGGCAGTTTCCTCTTCGGCGGTGAGGGTATATTTTTCAGAAATACCCTTAGCGACTGGTTTGGAATAAATGCGCGTGCCTTCGCGGGTGTGGAGTGAGGAAATCACCAATCCACAATCCTTGCCATCCAACAAGGCTAGGGCAAAACTTTGGTCACCCCCAAAATCTTTGAAGGGATTGAATCTTACAATGCCAACTTTGTGGATGCTTTTCAGCGCCAAGGTGTGAATTCGGTTGGAAATTTCGAACAATTCTTGAATTTCTTTGTCTAAGACTCCCAACTCTTTGCTGTGATTTAGTAGGACTGTTTCAAGATTGCTAGCATCTTTGCCTGCGAAAAAGATGCTTAGTTTGGCCTTGATTCTGCTCAATTTGACAAGGGAAATAATCCCCAAAACAAGCCCTAAAAAGCCCAAAAAAACACTCGCGAGAAGCAAAATTAGTTGCATTTGAGACATTTGATTCATGAAAAGTAGCTTAAAAACAACCTTATACTAAGCATCATATCATCAAATTTGCCTTATGTAAAGAAAAAAAGAGTTGTTAATTTTTTTGGCGGAGGGCACAGGATTTGAACCTGCGAAGAGATTTCTCCCTTACCACATTTCGAGTGTGGCGCATTCAACCGGGCTCTGCCAACCCTCCAAGTGTCAGGTAATCATATAAACATTTAAACATATAAACATTTAAACATGCAAACATTTAAACATGCAAACATTTAAACATGCAAACATAGAAACACAGAAACACATAGGCATTTAAACATGCAAGCACAGAAACACATAGGCATTTAAACACACAAATAGCTAAACACGCAATCACTTATATATTTGGCTGGCTTAGCCACATAAGCTCAAAGATACTTTTCAGGGTATCATATATTTTTTTGCTTTCGATGATCAGGGCGATATTTTCACGGTGGGCAATGATAGCGATCTTGTCTTTGGAATAAAGGTTGATTTCAGCAGAAAAAAAGAATTGATCAGATTTGATGATTTTCATTTGGCGTAGGTGCAAAGGGTCTTTTGCGTTCATGCTGTTCATGAAAGTTGATTGCACCGCAAACATGCGCATTGGAATTTTCTGGGCAATTCTTTTTTGCATGTAGTAATCCAAAATAAAAGACTTGTCAAAATAGTCAATGCGGTCGTTGGAATACCAGCCCAAAATTTCCGTGCCTTTGTATTGCAAAGTGTCTTTGTAAGCTTCTTTAACGCCTTCGACGCCTTCGAAATAGCGGACTTTGGGTTTGTGATCCATAGCATTGGCTATGGAAAGCAACTGAGGCATCAATTTGTTGATGGTTTCGGTTTTTTCCTTCAACCGATCTTCAATGCGCTTTGGATTTTCTGCCATATAGATATTGCGCTTTTTTCTTCTCACAAGGCTAACATAGCCCTTGTTTTTGAGCGCTTCGATTTCAAGATAGACGGTGGCGCGTTTGAGTTTTGATTTCTGAGTGATTTCGGCGATGTTTCCTTCGCCCAATTCCAGAATGGCCAGATAAACTTTGGCTTCTTTTTCACTGAAGTCAGCTTGGAGCAAATCTTTGGATAACATATGTTTTTGTTAAAATGATATAAAAACTGTCACTATTTTAGTATAGAGTATTTTGGCTTAAAAGTCAACTAAATTTGCATATTTTTTTCATAATAAATTTAATTATGCAAATATTCTTGATATTATTTTTCTTTAGCCTATAATAACCAGTTACGATGAATGGTTAGTTGTGACAGGTTCATTAAAAACTAAACAAGGAGAAACTATGAATATCATCATCGTTGACGATTCAGCCGCTAATTTAGTGGCAGCCAAGAAGGCCACTGAAAGATTTCCAGAACATCAGTTCACCTTTGTCAGTCGTGCAAGTGAAGCTATTAAAATGCTCGCTTCTGCGGACGCCATCATCACGGATTTATTTTTTCTGGATGAGAATCACGGAAATAATGACGCGCTTGCCGAGGTGTATGGTGAGTATTGTGCAAAAATCAGTGAAGAAAACGAAACATACTCGCAAATTTTCTGCGAGTATTACGATGCAAATATTGGGCGGGCGCAACGGGGATTAATTGGTGCTGTTGATGTAGTGACGAATGGGCTAGGTGTTTCTTCTAATAAGCAGTTTCCCTACGGGGGAGTTGTTATGCTTGAGGCTCATAAGGTCGGAAAGAGACTCTGTCTCATTTCCGATATTCATAGCCACGCCAGTGCTGCCAGTTCAGTAGATGGAATAATCCTTCTATTGCCCCTGATAGAGAGGGGCGTGCTCACCATCAAACAAGCTAAGTTAGATGGCAGAGGCTCCCTGACATATATCGGTCAGGATGAGTTAAACTTTGCTATCAGTGGATGTCGCAGGGGTTGCATCCAGAAGGAGCAACCTGAATCGTGGGCTGAGGCGATACGCAGGATTATTGCCCAATAGTGGTTTCATGTTCTTTAAAAGGTTTGCGAAGTTACCCTTGGTTAAAACTTCGCATTTTATTCTGCTTTTGTATTTGCATATTAAGTGCAGGTAAAAAACTTAAAAGACGAAAACGGTTAAAGGCGAGATGCTGGATATGTTTCGCCTTTTTTATTTGTTCAAATTATTCATTGGTTATTATAACAATAACTAAAAATTAATTATTTGTGTCATTCTTAACTTACCTGCCTGTCCGGCCTGCCTGTCCGGTAGGCAGGTAGGCAGGTTTCAGGATCTTCGTTGCAGTAAGGTTAGTGTGATTAAGCTCGGGATTCCGGATCCCTACCTGCCGGCAGGCAAGAAGTCCGGAATGACAAGACAGAAATAAATACTGCATACTTTATGTTTTGTCTTTTCTCCGTTTTTGTTGTAAACTGAAGAGAGTTAAGTCTGTCAAAAAAATATGGAAAAAACAAAAAGTGCGGCGGGAAAATTTTTGGACCCAGAAAAAATTATTGCACAACTTGAAATCGCCAAAAAATCAGTAGTGGCCGATTTTGGATGTGGCCCTGGCTATTTTACTTTTCCCTTAATAGAGGCAGTGGGCAAAGAAGGGATGGTTTTTGCTTTTGATATTTTGCCACAGGTATTGGAATCTATTGCGGGCAAGGCTAAACTGGCGGGGATTCATAACCTTGTTGCTAAGCGAGCCAATTTGGAAAAGCCTGGTAGCGCGAAATTGGAAGATAATTGCGCTGACTGGGTGGTGTTGAAAGATATTCTTTTCCAGAATCAAGAAAAACAAATTATTATCAAAGAAGCTTATCGCGTGCTTAAAACAGGTGGCAGAATGTTGGTGGTTGAATGGAACAGTCGCGAGTTTGGGGTTGGGCCGAGTGCGGAGCTGCGGGTTGATGAGGCGAAACTCAAAGAGTTATTGGTGGCGGAAAATTTTTCCATTGAAAAAGAAATTGAAGCAGGTGATTTCCATTATGCTTTGGTTGCGAGAAAATAAAATGAAACAAATCAAAAACAATACAATTGCTTGGATGAAAAACAAAAGTCGCTTTTTCTTGGCGCTGGTTTTGGCTTTGGCAATGCCGTTGTTTTCTGGTTGTGGCAATCAAACGCAGAGTTATGCGGTGCCTTTGGAAATTTGGGGACCATTAGACGAATCGATAAATTATAATGAAGTGATTGGTAAATATCGAGGGATTAACCCTTATGTGGGAGAGATTAAATATCGCAAATTCAGTCAAGATACCTATAAACAAGAACTGCTCGATGCGCTAGCCTCTGGACAAGGACCTGATATTTTTTTGGTTGGAAATGCCTGGCTTCCCTCCTTTGTAAATAAACTAGAGCCTGCCCCAACCCCCTTGGCTAGTCAGCAAGATGTTAATATGAATTTTCCTGATGTGGTTGCGACTGACTTTGTGGATAACGGGAAAGTTTATGCCTTGCCCCTGAGTGTTGATTCTTTGCAACTTTATTACAATAAAGATATTTTCAACGCAGTAGGGATTACTGTGCCACCAGTAACTTGGCAGGACTTTAGTGTGGATGTGCAGAAAACGACCAAGGTGGATGCGGTTGGCAATATCTCGAGAGCTGGAACGGCGATGGGCACTTCGCAAAATGTGAGTCGTTTTGCGGATGTGCTTAGCCTTTTAATGCTTCAAAACGGAGTTCAATTGCCGACCAGTAAAGAGTCCTTTGCTAAAATTGATCAAGGCGTGCTGGATAAAGATGGTAATGTGGTTCAAGCTGGTGAGCAGGCACTGAATTTTTATACTCAATTTTCAAGAGTTAGCTTGCTTTCAAATTCAACAAATCCTTTGTATTGCTGGAATAGCAGACAGCATAATTCAATTGACGCTTTTGCGGCAGGAGAGGTAGCAATGATGGTGAATTATTTTTCACAAAATGCCAATCTTCGAAACAAAAATCCTAAATTGAATTTTGGCGTTGCTCCTGTACCACAAGTTAATTCTGCCACTCCGGCTAGCGTGGCAAATTATTGGGGCTATGGAGTTTCGAAGAATAAAACAGTTGCAACTAGTCAAGCAGGGTCAGTTTCGACGCCAGTTTCAAATGAAATTCGGATTCATGAAGCTTGGCAATTTTTGAGGTTTTTGACTTTGAAAAATTCTGGTTCGGTAACACTTTACAACGCTGTCACAAAAAATAGCAAAGATTTTGCAATCAATTATGAC
>JBAXHR010000053.1:0-6802 GCA_037138835.1 Candidatus Moraniibacteriota bacterium
TTATGCAAAAATTGAAAAATTTTGTGGTGAAAAATTGGGTGTGGTTAGCACTGGCGGTGATTATGGTTGGGGCAATTTTTGTGCGGACTTACAAGTTTGACGATTGGCTGTATTTCAAAATGGACCAGTCGCGCGATGCACTGTTGATTAGTAATGCCGTGGAAAATGGACCGCAATATTTGCCACTGTTGGGCGCGCGAGCCGGAGCGGTGGCGCTCAAGCACGGCTTTTTGCGTCTAGGGCCGATTTTTTATTATTTCCAATATTCGGCGGGCGTGCTTTTTCATTCGACGCAGGCCTATGTGTATGCTTATCCCGATTTGTTTTTTTCACTGCTGGCGATTCCACTGCTTTACGCCTTAGTGCGACTGTATTTTTCGCAGCTGCATGCTTTGCTCATTGTGGCAATGTACGCTTTTTCTTTTTTGATTATCCAATATTCGCGCTTTGCTTGGAACCCTAATTCTTTGCAATTTTTCTTACTGCTGAGTTTTTATGGTTTGTTGCGCTTTTTGAACGAGCCAGATGCCAAACGGCAACGCAAATGGTTGGCGCTTTGGGCAGCGGGGATGACAATTGGCAGTCAGCTGCATTTTTTTGGCTTTTTTAGTTTGGTGGGGATTTCTGGGTTGTTGTTGATTTTCCATTTTCAACTTTGGCGGAAAACTCAGTGGCAAACATGTTTGCAAGGGGAAGTGCTCAAGAGAATTGCTTGGGGCATCGGCGTGGTGGTGTTGGTTTTTGCGATTTTTTATACGCCAGTGTTTATCAGTGAAGCAATGTGTGGCGGGCAAAATACCAAAAATTTCTTTGAAGCTATCGGTTCCAAACCAGCCAACAAACCGCTGACGGAAAAATTGGCCAAAACGGTGACAGAAAATTTGAAATATTATTGCTTGCTGACAACTTCGCAATGTTATGGCGGTAGTCTTAGCAAGGAAATTCCTGCCCTTTCTGTGACGGGTTTGATTTTGTTGGCAGGGGCATTGTTGGTGGGACGCAAATTGCGCAGCAAAACTTTGACCACGGTGCAACGAGATTTCTTGGTGTTGTTGACGGCATGGGTAGTGGTGTTCACAATTTTGACGGTGCCTGTGGCTTTTCAACTGCGGCCGCGTTTTTTCATCGTGGTGTTTGCCGTGCCGTTTATTTGCTTGGGATTGTTGTTTGAATATTTGAAAGAGAAATTGCAAATCAAGCAAGCTATTGCCATTTCAATTTTAACAGCAGCTGCAATCATTACTTGGAATTCCTATGGCACTTATGCTTGGTTTAAAGAACAAGCCAAATCGCAAAAAAGCAGTTTCATTGTCAAGCGCACGCTGATTTTGAAAGCCAAGGATGGGGTGACACTGGGGCAATTGCAAGGCGTGACTGATTGGATGTACGGCCGCCGACAAGCAGGCGCGACCCTTTATTACTATGTAAAACCTGAGCATGTGCGACCGTTGGAATTTCTTTTTTCCAACAAGCATGATGCAGCCTTGAAAGTTGCCACCATGACCACCAAAACTGATCCACAAGCGCAATTTTTTGCCGTAACGCCAACCAAAAATGAGCTAGCACCTGTGACCAAGAAATTTGGAGAGCAAATTACTGCCATAGCTTCAAAGCAATTTGGTCAATTGACAGTGTTTGAACTCAATTTTCCCAATCGCACCGTGGTGGCGGACTACAAATTCAACAAAGCTAAAACCAAAACGGATCGGGTTTTTTGGAAGGATGTTTTGGGGCTCAAGGATGATAGTGCAAAGATAATTCAAATAGATGGTGCGGAATAAATTAAATAAAAATATGCGAGATAAAATCTTAATTTTAACTAGGAAGCATCCAATCCTTACGGCTTTTGGTTTGTATGTAGTGGTGGCGGTGCTTTTCTCTCTGCCTTTGGTTTTCAAACTGGGCAGTGAAATTCCCAAGGGGGGTGGCGATGTTTATCAGGTGATTTCTAGTATTGATAGTGAGATTGTGCAAGTGCGGAATTTGAGTTTTCTCAAAGGTGCTATTTTGCTGGTTAAAAATCTCAATACTTTCACTCCTTATGTTTTGCTGGGCTTGGTGGTGGGCAAGGTACTGGCTTACAATTTGCTTTTCTTGTTTTCCTATGTGCTCAGTGGGCTCGGCGCTTTCTTGTTGGCAAGGTATTATGTCAAAAATGATGGGGCAGCTTTTGTGGCTGGGCTATTGTTTGCTTTGGCACCTTTTCATTATTATCAAACAGTGGCGGTGCATCTTGGCACGATGCAGCAACAATGGCTACCTTTCTTGATTTTATTTTTGGCGAAATTTTTTGAGAAATTTCAATTTAAATATTTTTTGGCAGTTGGCTGCTTTGCTTTTTTGGTGGCTATGAGTGAGCATCAAATGCTGGCTTTTGCGTTGCTGTTTATGCTGGTTTTTGCGGTTAGCCAAATTTGGGTGCGGCGCGAAATTTTGCGCAATTGGAAATTTTGGTTTTACATTTTGGCAGCGTTAGGAATGCTAGCGGTGGTGATTTTTGGCATGTTTAGTGGGATGCTTAAGGTGGCAACTTCGGATAATAATTTTCTGGCACCGGGAATGAATGCTACAAACAAATATGCCATGAAAATGCTCGACCCTGTGATGCCATCAATTTTCCAGCCAATTTGGGGAGGCTTGAGTGAAAAATTGCAAAATTTGGTGCTGGGTGGGGCCAATCGAGGCTCTTATTTCCTAGGGTTTAGCACTATTGGGCTGCTATTTTTCTTCGCAAGGGCTTGGTGGAAAAAAGACATTGAGCAAATGCAGGAAAAAACTTATCAGCGCAGTGTGCAATTTTGGAGCGGGGTAGCTTTGTTGTTTTATGTTTTCGCTTTAGGTGTTTCTTTTTCAATTGGCAAGTTTAATCTTTACCTGCCGTATTATCTGGTGTTCAAATTTTTGCCGTTTTATGAAAACATCCGCACCACGGGTCGAATTTTCGTGTTTGCAATTTTGGCCGTGGCAGTGCTTTCCGCTTATGGCTTGGATTTTTGGCTGCGAAAATATCCCGCCAAGAAAAATTTCTTGCTGGCCGGTTTTGCCTGCTTGCTGTTGTTGGAATTTTGGGTAGCGCCCCTGGCAACGATGCCCATTGCTTATTCGCCTTTTTATGATCAACTTGCCAAGGACAGTGAACAATACAAATTGATCGAGGTTCCTGGCTCGACGAATTATGAATTTGCCAGTTATGATTTGTTTTTAAACACGATTGCCAAAAAACCCGTGCTCAATGGAATGCCTTTGGCGCGCAAAATCAGTGGCCAATTTGATTTGCAACAAGCTACGCCTGTCATCAAGCAATTGCTTTACACGATGCCCAAAGGCAATGATCCTGAGCAAAAAGACAACATGGACATTATCACTAGTTTTGATTACACTAAAGCCAATGAAGTGCTGAGCTATCACAAAGTAAGATATGTTACGCTTAGCAAGTTGTATGCCAAGGCAGAAGTTTTGAACTTGGAGCAGACATTTATTGAGAAAAATTTGGCTTATGTGCAACGCTATGAAGATCAATATTTGATAGCCTATGAAATCAAGCAAGTGTCGCCAGTCAGTTTTTATGCAGATTTGACGGGCGAACAATTTTCGAAATCATTTTTGCTTGAAGGCAGACTTGCGCGGGTGATGGGCGATGGTGGAGCACTTTCAATTGTGAATATGGCGCCAATTGTTCAGAAAGTGAAAATTAGTCTGAGTGCCAAGAATAGCAATCAGCCATTGCAATTAGCCCTAAAAAATAATCCAGCTGTCTTCAGCAAAAATTTGACAGATACTTTGACGCCGTATGTTTTTGAAACGACCTTGATTGCTGGGGAAAATACGATTGAGTTTGCGGTGACCGACCAAGCAGGCAAGCCCGTCACAATGAAAAATAGCAATCAAACCCGGCAAGGAGTGATTGTGATGAATATTCAAGTGATGGTGGAGTAAATTTTAAGTAAAAGTTACTATGGAAAACTCAACGCAAAAATCTGCAAAAATGACTTCGCTACAACTTTGGTTGTTGTTGCTCATTTTAGTGGTGGGAATTTTTGTGCGCACTTATCATTTTGCTCAGTGGTTGCAGTTCAGTCCAGATGAAGCGCGCGATGCGACATTGGTGGGAGCGGCCATTACTGGCAGAGCTCCCTTGCCAGCCCTAGGACCGCAAGCAGGTAACACCCAATTTTATCTTGGACCTTTTTATTATCAAGCGCAGTATGCAGCAGCTTGGCTTTTTGGCAATGCACCTGACCGGATTGCTTATTTTGATTTGTTTCTTTCTATTTTGGCAATTCCAACGCTGTTTGTTTTTTTGCGGAAATATTTTTCAGTGCCAGTTGCACTTTTTGGCAGTGCGCTGCTGAGCGTTTCTGTTTTTGCCATCAAGATTTCGCGTTTTGCTTCCAATCCCAATACTATTCCATTTTTTGTGCTGATTTTTCTCTTGGGGCTACTGGGGTTAATGGAAAAAGGAAACAAGCAGAAGTATTTTTGGGCAAGTTTGGTGGGCATCGGGATGGGAGTGGGGATCCAACTGCACGCCCTGCTTTTTTTGATGCTGCCCGTGGTGGCAGTGAGTGTTTGTGGCTATTTGTTGGTGAAAAAGAATTTGACTTGGCAAAATTTCTCTCTAGTGCTGGTTTTTTTCTTGCTGATAAATGTTGGTCAGTTGGCAGCGGAATTTAAAAGTGGCGGTGCAAATTTGGGGCAATTGCTGAAGGGGGCGCATAGTGAAACCAATTTGGGTGGCAGTGCTTTGCTGCGCAATGTTTCATTGGTGGCTTCTTGCCAAGTGCAAGCCAACACAACCTTGGTTTTTTCAGCTATCCAGCTGGAAAAATGTGGCGCAGTTTTCGCGGTGGCCAAGAATTTTAAAGCTAATAAATTGGTCAAAGGCAGTGCGACGGTCAATGGCAGTTTGTTTATTTTGGAAATGGTAGTAGTTTTGGCATTTTCGCTGGGTGGTTACGCGCTGGCTTGGTATTATTATCGCCGTGAAACTGATGAAACTAAACGCAACTTTTTGGGATTGTTTCTTTTTTATAATTTGGTTGCCTGGCTGGCACTGCTGCCTGTGGCTTCACAGTTGGCAGTTCGATATTTCAGTATTTTATTTTTCGTGCCGTTCGTTTTGTTGGGATTACAGCTGAATTTTCTTTTTGAAAAAAGAAAAGCTTTAGCGAGGAAAATATTTTTGGGACTAGCGGTTTGCTTGCTCTTGGCAAATGTGGCCACTCTGCTAGTGGCAGCGCAGCCTTTTGTAGCGCAGCAAGCTAGTAATGTGGACAATAGCATTTTAGGTGAGGACCGAGCGATGCTGGCTTATCTACTAGCCAACACTGAGCAAAGAAATTTGGTGCAATTGGATGGCTCGGCTATGTATCTGAAAAGATTTTTGAAGCCGCTGAACTATCTGGCGCAACAAGTGGGCGCCGAGGTCGTTCGCCCAGCCAGCAAACAATCTTTCGCCAGCGGCACACAGTTCTTTTTTATTGATAGCACCAAGACCAAAGCGCTTGCCAATGGTGAAATGCTTGGTGGCGAGGTGATTTTGGCGCAGCAACAATTTGGAAAAATTATAATTTATACTTTAAGAAAAAAATAATGCTCGCAAAAACTAACACAATTTTAAACAATCGAAGGTTGCTTTTGATCGGGGTAGTCATGCTGTTAATCTTGGGACTTTTTTTTCGTGTGTATAATTTTCAAGCTTGGCTTCATTTTGGCAATGATCAAACGAGAGATGCTTTTTTAATTGAAAATGTGGTGAAAAACAATGCACCGTGGCCATTGATTGGTTCTTCGATGGGGAATACCGGTTTTCTTTTGGGACCTGCTTATTATTATTTTCAAATAATTTCGGTGAAACTTTTTGGCATTGGACCCGAAAAATTGGCTTACCCTGACTTATTGTTCAATTTATTGGCCATTCCATTGCTGTATTTTTTGCTCAAGAGATTTTTCAGCAAGAACCTGGCGCTTTCGCTGACGGGTCTTTATGGGCTTTCATATTATGCAATTGAATATTCGCGCTTTGCCTGGAACCCAAATCCAATCCCATTTTTCGTAATGTTATTTTTGTTGTCTCTTTGGGAATTTTTAATTTCAGCGGAAAAAACAAAGTGGCACTGGGTTATTTTATTGGGAATTGCTACTGGAATTGGTTCGCAGCTTCACGCTATCTTACTCCTTGTGATGGTTGGCGTGCTTGGGGTGGTTTTCATTTTCTTGATGAAAAAAAGTTGGAGAACTTGGAGCAGGTGGCTTTTGATTTTTTTAATTGTGATAATTGCAAATGCGGGGCAAATTATTTATGAAAAACAAAATAATTTTAAGAATTCCAGACTTTTCCTGGCTTCCTTTGCTGATAAATCTGGTAATGGTGGAAATAAACGATTTTTCAGGAATTTGCAACTAAATGTCGCTTGCAATGCTCAAGCCAATAGTCACATTATATCTTCACTCGGCAACAAGGAAAATTGCGATTTTTTGTATTCAAAGGCTCGCAATGTTCGGCCTGGAGCCAAATTGCAATTACCAAATAATCCCTTGTCATTGTTGGCGATATTGGTGAGTTTGTGTTTTTCAGTTTTTGGATATGCTACGCTCGCAGTTGGGATTAAAAATGAAAAAGACAAAAAGCGGAAATATTTTGCTGGCATCATTCTGCTGTATGCCGCAATTTCCTTTGCGGTGATGCTTCCGATTATTGATCAAGCCCCGTTGCGTTATTTTATTCACTTGACCTTTTTGCCGTTCATTTTCCTGGGCTTGCTGGCTGAAACCTTGAAAAATAAAGTAGGGCAAAAATATT
>JBAXHR010000054.1:0-6592 GCA_037138835.1 Candidatus Moraniibacteriota bacterium
ATTAAATTTTAAATATTTTGAAAAAGGTCATTTACACAAAGCTATTGACAGAGCCGCATCAGCAAGACAAGTATTCCTTGCGGTTGTATTTTTCTTACTGTTTTCTATAGCTTCTTTTTCTTTTAGATCCTTTTCTTGCTGTTCTACTGCCAATGCTTCTGCTTTTTTGTTGGCATCATCCTCTGTTGTTTTTTGTTCAATTTTTAATTGCTCGGTTTTTTCTTGTTCAATCTTGGCTTCCAGCTCCAATTTGACTATATCCATGCTTGTTTTCTGTTTTTGAGGTAAAAGGATAGCGAGATAGTAAACACCTGCAATAAATAGCAATGCAACTCCTACGGCTGAGCTTACAAGCAAAATTCTTTTTTGCATAATAAAAATGACTTAAAATTAAGTCATTGGGGGTGTTTCACTTGGTGGATGCCCCAACGGCTACCACATTCAGAAAAAACACCAAGGATGTCTTAAATCATGTGCGTTGGGAACATCCACAAAAAGCACGATTTAAGACAAATTTTTAGATTTTGGTTATTTTATCCAAATGTAGTAGCATATAAAATATATCACAAACAACAAAAACTACAAGCAAACTCACTATTTTCAAAAATAACCCTGCTAAAATTTCAAATCTTGCAAAAATAACCCTGCTAAAATTTTCGGGTTGAAAAATCCCCCTTTCTTTGCTAGGATAAGAATAATAGGAGTTTACCTACCTGTCCGGTAGGCAGGTGGGCAAGTTTTAGCATCTTCGTGTTATAGATAGTAAGTAAATTAAAGAAAGCAGATCCTGAAACAAGTTCAGGATGACAAAAAATTTTGATTTTTCTATATTGTTTATTGTTTATTGTCTATTGATTATTGACCTATGAAAGAACTCCCAAAAATTTACGAACCCCAAAAATTTGAAAATGAAATTTATGCCCGTTGGGAACAGGGTGGTTTTTTTCAACCAGAGATTGATCAATCTTGGGCTGATAGCCCAGACAATAGCAACTCAGCCGAGATTCAGCTGCCAAAGAGGCAGACCTATTGCAACATTCTGCCACCACCCAATGCCAATGGAGAACTTCACATTGGGCATGCTAGTGGTTACACCGTGATGGATATTTTTGGTCGTTACGCAAGAATGAATGGCAAAAAAACCTTGCTCCTGCCAGGAAAAGATCACGCGGGCATTCAAACGCAAGTTGTTTTTGAAAAAAAACTCAAAGCCGAATCAGGAATTTCTCGTCAAGAACTTGGGCGTGAAAAATTTTATGAAAAAACTTATGAATTTTGTTTGGATCGCGCCAACTATATGCGCAGTCAGGAAAAAAAGATTGGCATCAGCGCTGATTGGTCGCGCGAAAAATTCACCCTTGACCCAGATGTGCTTTCAAGCGCCCTTGCCACCTTTGTGAAAATGCATGGCGATGGTTTGATTTATAAAGGCAAACGCATCATCAATTGGTGTCCGCGTTGCGCCACCGCGCTTTCAGATGTGGAAGTTTTGCACAAGGATGCTGCTGGCAAACTATATTTCATCAAATATCCCTTGGAAAATTCAGACCAATTCATCACCGTGGCCACCACGCGTCCGGAAACAATGCTCGGCGACACTGCCGTGGCAGTCAATCCCAAAGATGAGCGCTACCAAAATTTGGTTGGCAAAAATATCATCCTGCCACTACAAAATACCATCATTCCCATCATTGCTGACCACCGCATTGATTTGACCTTCGGCACAGGCGCCGTGAAAATCACACCTGCTCACGATCCACTCGATTGGGAAATTGGCCGCGATCATAACCTCGCAGAAATTCAAGTTATCAACGAACAAGCCCGAATCACTGAGCTTGGTGGCGAATATGCAAACCTGCCCGTGCTTGAAGCGCGTCAAGCCGTGGTGGCTGATTTGGAAAGATTAGGCCTGCTGGAAAAAATTGAAGAATTGGCGCACAGTGTTTCCATTTGCGAACGCTGCAAAACCACCATTGAACCCCTGACTTCCAAACAATGGTTCATTAATGTTGAGCAATTGAAAAAGCAAGCGATTGAGGCTATCGAAAAAAATGAAATTGAAATTTTTCCACTCAACTTTAAAAAGATTTTGATTGATTGGTTTGGCAATATGCGCGATTGGTGCATTAGTCGCCAAATTTGGTGGGGACCGCAATTTCCAGTTTGGTATTGCCAAAAGTGTGGCGAAGAAAAATACATTGTCTCGTTGGAAAAACCTGCTCAATGCCCACATTGCAACGGCACCGAACTAACTCAAGATGAAAACACTTTTGACACTTGGTTTACCTCTGGTCAATGGGTGCACACCACTTTGCAAGCACGCAGCGATGATTTCAAAACTTTTTTTCCAACTGACATGATGATCACGGGACGCGATCTGCTTTTCTTTTGGGCTTCCAAAATGATTATGATGAGTCTTTATGCCACTGGAAAAGTACCATTTAAAAATCTTTTTTTCACGGGATTGGTGCTTGACAAAGAAGGTCACAAATTCTCCAAGTCCCGCGGCAACGGCATTGATCCCCTCACTATGATCGACAAATTTGGCGCTGATGCGTTGCGCATGAGTTTGATTATGGACAGCGCGCCTGGGCAAGACTCCAGACTCTACGAAGAAAAAATTGAAACTTTCCGCAACTTTGCCAACAAACTTTGGAACATTTCAAGATACTGTTTGACACAGGAAAATTTTAAGCTAGTCAAAGAAATTTCCGAAGCAGATCTTGTTTCCCCTGCTGATCATTGGATTGCTGAAAACCTGAATGAAAAAATTGTGGAAATCAACAAACTTTTTGAGAGCAAACAAATTGCCGTGGCTGCTGATTTGCTCAAGTCATTTACTTGGGATAATTTTGCTGACCATTATCTCGAATGGGACAAATTAGGGAAAAATAAAAAAGTGCTGGGCTATGTCCTGGATAAGGTTTTGCGCCTTTGGCATCCGTTTATGCCCTTTATTACTGAACATCTTTGGACTCTCGCTGAAGAAAAAACTCCCCTCATAATTTCCAGCTGGCCAACAAAAACCACAAAAAACAATCCTGAACTAGCCAGCTACTTTTCTCAAGTGATCACCATCATCTCTTCCCTGAAAAATATTCGGGCGGAATATAAAATTGAAAATGCAATCAAATTAAATGTTTTCCTGGAAACTGATTTACAAACAAGCAAGTTTCTATTGGACTCGCTGGTCTTTATTAAAAAGAGAGCCAGCGTAAACATGCCGTCTTTCGACCTAACCAAGGAAATCAAAGAAAATGCTGTCAAGCGTACACTTGGAAATATCAACCTTTATGTTTCGCTCGAAGGACTGCTTGATGTGGAAAAAGAAACTGCCAAAGCTGAAAAGGAAATTGCCAATCTTGAAAAATTTGTTGCAGGACTTTCAATGCGACTTTCCAATCAAGACTTTGTCGCTAAAGCCCCTGCGCAAATCATTGCCCAACAACAAGAAACGCTTGCCAAAAAGCAAGCCGAACTTGCTGAACTCAAAAAGCATCTCCAGACTCTTTCATAGCAACCTTATTTATTCGTAAACATTCGCCTGCCTATTAATAAGCGAGTAAGTCGCAAAAATTCGCAATCATTTATGTCCAAACTCGAAGCTTTTTTGTTGGGAATCCTTGGCGCCTGCGGGGCGTTGGTTTTGCAATTTGTTTTTTTTCTGCTTTTTTCAGTTTTGCTTGACCCGCTTGGCAAATTGTCCTTTGCTGATTTTTTCTCACTGCCACTTTTCATTTTTGCCACTGCCCTGATTGAAGAACTTTTCAAATATTTGCTGTTGGCCAAAAAAATTTCCCATTTATCTTCTCCTGCAACTATCTTGCCCAGTGCAATTTTGCTAGGTGTGGGCTTTTTCAGCTTTGAGTTTATTTTAATTTCAAGCAATCAACCATCAATAAACCTTCAAGCTAATTTTGGAATTGCCCTGTTGCATTTAGCGACCAGCGTTTTGATTGGATTTTTGCTCGCTTTTAAAAAATTTACCCAGCAAAAATACCTCGGTTTGCTTGGCTTACTAATCGCAATTGGCTTTCATTTTCTCTATAACCTAGCCCTAGCCAAAGCCGAAACCCCTTTAAATAATTTAGCTCTTGGAATTTTGGTCATCCTTGGTGCAATTAACACGGGACTTTTCTTCTATTCAAAAAAAATGCTTGCACAAGATTAGAAATTATCCTATAATTAAAAAGTAAAAAATAGCCAAGTGCTATTTGGTAATTCTTAATAATCAATCGCCAGTTTTATCAACTGCGATTCACATTTAAAAAAATGTTAAAAACAAAAAAATCATTTTTCGAAAGAGTAACTGGAGCATCTTCTCTTGATTCAACCAACCCTGGCAACTCTTCAATGCCAATTTACACCGAAGAAGAAGAAACAGAGATGGTGATGAACAGCAACTTGGGAAACAATTCCAGGAACATTAATGTTTTTGAAGAAGAAAACACTTTTTCAACCAATGATGCCGAAGGACAACTGACGATTGATGTTTACCAAACCGAAAATGAAGTCGTCATCAAATCAACCATCGCTGGAGTCAAACCAGAAGACTTGGATGTTTCCATCAATAGCGATATGGTGACCATCAAAGGTGAACGCAAAAATGAAGAACTGGTTAACGGTGAAAATTATTATTACCAAGAATGCTATTGGGGATTCTTTTCTCGCAGCGTGGTTCTGCCTATCGACATTGTTTCCGACAAAGCTGAAGCATCCCTGAAAAATGGAATCTTAACTATTCGCCTACCGAAAGCTGACATCACCAAGACCAAGAAAATTCAAGTGCGCGGTTTCTAGTTTTTACAAAAATTCTTCAAAAAAAGAAAGTTTCCAAACTTTCTTTTTTTGTTTTCAATTCTTGTAAGATTACCCAAAATAAAGTATGCTTAAAAATATGAAGACTAAGAAATACTTTTTTTTATTGGCGCTGTTTTGTTTATCCTTCTTGCAAGCAAGGCCAGTTTTTGCGTTGGAAAATCAACCCAGCCTAAACCCTACCAACAGCAAACAACTGCCGCTGGTCATCACTATTGAGCAATATTCCGAAGAAATTCCCCCAACTACGCTGTCCAACTGGAATTTAACCCAAAGTAGCCTAAGCATTGCTGGAAATTATAAAACTGAGTTTGAAAACATTGATTATTGCCCAACTGCCAAGTTATTTTGTGATTTTACCCTGAAAAACAGTGCTCGTCAGCATTTCAAACTAACCACAAAAAAAACTATCAACGAAAAGGCCGTTAGAACTTATTTGGAAACTTTGGCAAAAAAAGTCAACAGCAAGCCGTCGGATGCAAAATTTTCCATCAGCGATGGCAAGGTTACTTCCTTTGCTGAAGAGAAAAATGGCATCACCCTTGATATTGAAAAAAGTTTTCAAACAATCTCAACTGCCCTGAATTCGGCACTACTTCCTGAGAAACTTTCACTGGATTATTCAACGAGTAAGCCCGCTATTAGCTATGGCGAGGTCAACAATTTTGGCATATCTTCTTTGATAGGTGAAGGCACTTCCAATTTCAAAGGTTCCCCTGCCAATCGAATTCACAACATTAAAGTTGCCACCGAGAGATATAATGGCATTATGATCAAACCAGGCGAGGAATTTTCTTTTGTTAAATTTTTGGGTGAGGTTGATGGCGAGCATGGCTATCTGCCAGAGTTAGTGATCAAAAACAATGTTACCGAACCAGAATTCGGTGGTGGAATCTGCCAAGTTTCCACCACGGCCTTTCGGGCTGCAATTTATGCTGGACTAAAAATTACCGCCCGCAAAAATCATGCCTATCCAGTTTCCTATTATAATCCTCAAGGGATGGACTCCACGGTTTATGTGCCCAATCCCGATTTGCGCTTTCTCAACAACACCCCGGGATATATCCTAATTCAAACTAAAATAGTTGGCACCACGCTAACTTTTGATTTTTATGGCACCGATGATGGACGCAAAACCACAGTAGACGGCCCTAAAATCACCGAGCGCCAACCAGATGGCGCGCTTAAGGCCACTTTCTCACAAACCGTTCTTGATAAAGATGGCAAGGAATTTATCAAGGATGTCTTCAATAGTTCTTATAATTCCCCTTACCGCTATCCCCACCCAGGCGGACCAACTTTAAGTGTGAAACCAGCCAACTGGTCAGAAGATGAATGGAAAAATTACAAAAAAATGCTCAAGGATATGGCTAGCGCTACAGCTCAAAATGCCAAAGCTTGAGAAATATAACCCCTACTTGGCACTGCATTGACTAAAGAGAAAAAAAATGCTACGCTTAGCTAGTTATTAAAATTTTGCGCTGTTAGCTCAGTTGGTAGAGCAGATCCCTCTTAAGGATATGGTCGGGGGTTCGAATCCCTCACAGCGCACAGCTACGCCCCCATAGCTCAACGGATAGAGCAATAGCCTTCTAAGCTGAAGATCTAGGTTCGATTCCTGGTGGGGGTACATTTGAAGAAATTTCTAATTTTTAATTTCTAATTTCTAAACAAATCTAAATTACAAAAATTCAAATTTAAAAAATTCTGAATTTACATAGTTTATATTCCGATATTGTTTAGTGTTTAGAGTTTGAAATTTAGAGATTATATG
>JBAXHR010000055.1:0-6568 GCA_037138835.1 Candidatus Moraniibacteriota bacterium
GTTGTAAAACTTAAAGCAGCTTGCTACTATTTTTCATTTGCGTGAAAGTGCAGATAGGCGTGCATAAATTCGGTCAATTCACCGTCCAAAACTTTTTCCGCGTCACTGGTTTCAAATTTGGTGCGATGGTCCTTGACCATTTTGTAAGGATGAATCACATAAGACCGAATCTGACTGCCCCACTCGGCGCTCTTGTACTGCCCTCTGAGTTTTTGCTTTTCCGATTCTTGATCTTCCAAAAACTTTTTGTGAATGCGCGCTTTCAAAACCTTCATCGCTTGCTCCTTGTTTTGAAGTTGCGAGCGTTCGCTTTGACAAGTCACCACCAAGCCTGTTGGCAAATGCGTGATGCGCACCGCGCTGTCAGTCGTGTTGACATGTTGCCCACCTGCCCCTGATGCCCGATAAGTGTCAATCACTAAATCCTGCGGCGCAATCACCACTTCACTAATTTCTTCAATGATTGGCAAAATTTCCACCACCGCAAAAGAAGTTTGACGCAAATTGTCAGAATTGAAGGGCGAAAGCCGCACCAAACGATGCACGCCCGCTTCACTTTGCAAATAGCCATAAGCCCAAGCGCCAGAAATTTCCAAGGTCGCACTTTTGATGCCTGCTTCAGTGCCCTTGGTTTCCTCAACAATCAAAGCTTTGAAACCATTTTTTTCCGCCCAACGCAGATACATTCGCAAAAGCATTTGCGCCCAATCTTGCGCATCCACCCCGCCAGCCCCACCGCGAATCGCCAAAATCACATCATTGCGATCATACTCGCCGCTTAAAAGAGTTTTAAATTCCAACGCAGCAAATTCTTTTTGAATTTCCAACAATTGCGTTTCCGCTTCCGCGCGTTGGCTTTCTTCTGGCTCTTCAAATAGTTGTGTCAACTCCAGCAGTTCTGCAGTTTGCTTTTCCAGTTTTTCAAATTCCGCAATTTCATTTTTCAAATCTTCCAGCTGTTTGGAAATTTTGGCCGCTTTTTGCGGCTCATCCCAAAAACCAGCTTGTGTAGTTTGAGTCGTCAATTCCACTACCTGTTGGGCTTTTTTGCCCAAGTCAAAGATAGTCCCGCAACGGCGGGAGCTTAGAATTTATAGCTTCAAGTTGTTGAATGATTTCTTTCATATACAATGCGAATTGACGCGAATTAACTACGAATATTTGCGAATTTATTTTATATTTACAATCTGTGATTTGTGGATATCTGTCAAAAATCCGTGCGAATTAGTTTCTCACTCGAAAATCAGCAGTCCATACATTACCCCGATGCCGAGAATGAAAAAGAAAACCTGCTTAATTGTTTCTGAGAATTTATGATTTTGATGTTTGTGCAATTCTGGAATCATATCTGCCGTTGCGATATAGATAAACCCACCAGCAGCAAAAGGCACCAAAAAATTCGTAATTGATTCAAATTTAGAGCTAATCAACAAAACCATAACCGCGCCCACCACAGCGGTAAGGGCGCTAATGAAATTCCAAAGCAAAGCTTTTCCTCTTGAAAAACCTGCATACAAAAGGGTTCCGAAATCCCCAATTTCCTGAGGAATTTCATGAAAAATCACCGCCAAGGTCGTCGCAACGCCAACTGGAAAACTAACCAAATAACTTGCCCCGATAATAACTCCATCAATAAAATTGTGCAATCCATCTCCAAACAAAATCACGGCAGGCAAAGCATGCCTATGTTCTTCACAGCCTGTTTCATGACAATGTCGCCAATGAATGAATCTTTCGAGCACAAAAAAAGTCATAATCCCAGCCAAAATAGCAAAGGAACTAACAAGCTCCCCCTGACTAAATGCTTCTGGAATGAGATGAATGAAGGCATCTCCCAAGAGCGATCCGACTGAAAAACTCACAAAAAGTCTCAGGACGCTGTTTATTTTCTTTTCACTAAAAAAAACCAACACAACACCAACAAGCGAAACCAAGCTCACCAAAATGACACTCAAGATTGTATAAAACCAAATTTGCATAAATGTCTAATTTCTAATGTCTAAATAAATTTTCAAAGTTTTTAACTGTCATTCTGAGCGAAGTGAGCCCGACTGCAAGGAGGGTGAACGCAGTCGAAGAATCTGAGTGTTGATGGACACAGATCCTTCGACTACACTCCGACACTTTGGAGTGTAGTCGCTCCGCTCAGGATGACAAAGACGGAAGTTATGATTACAAGTAATTCTTAATCAGGCTGATATGATCTTGCTCGACTTGATTCAGTGCAGTGAACATAATTTTGACATGCCTCTCGACAGCCTCTTTGGCAAATTGCGCATAAAGTGTGGCGGCGTGATCTTCCAAATCCAGTGTATCTTGAAAATTTTCCACTTCAGCATCGCTGCATTGTTTGGTTGGCAATTCTGGCAGTGAAATTTGCAAAAGCTTGGTGCAGATGATTGCATGCTCGAGTTCCACCTTTGCCAAGCGTTTGTACATTTTCATGATTTCATAAGAATCAGTTTTGCCAGCCATGCACAGATAAATCGCGTTGGCATTGATTTCCAACTCCAAAGTTTCCTGCAAATTTTTCTTGGTTAACTCTGAAAGCTCCTCTTTCACTTCCGTTACGGGCTTGGCATCTTTGCCCTCTTTGATAAAAGCTTGCCTTGCTCCACAAAAAGGACAATTGGCTGGTTTTTCCTCACCAATATAAGCATCCCCACAAATTTCACAAATAAATGTTTTCATATTTTTTTCTACGAATTACCTGCCTACCGGACAGGCAGGCGAAGTAACACGAATGTACAAAAAATTTTACCTTTTTATCATACAAAATACTTTATACAAAATACAAGATACTAAATTGAGCCACCTATCAGAATCCCTGCCTGCCGGTAGGCAGAGAACTGATGACCTACGCGTTACAAATGCGCCCTGACGGCGAAATTAAAGGCAAAAAAATAATCTTGCCAATTTTTGTCGGTTGAATTATATTCATTTTCAAAAACAAAATGATCAGCCAAGGCTTCCCGCACGCGCAAAAGCTCTTTTAGACGACTTCTGTTTTTCTCATCCTCAATCGTAAAATCCAACAACTCCAAACCTCGCTCAAAAGCCAAGCTAGAATATTGAGCATTGCCTTTATTTTTCCATTTAATTGTCCTTTCAATCTCACTTCCAACATTGGCAATTTGCTCAAAAAAAGAAAGCTCTTGCCAATGACCACTAGCCAAATTTTTGTGTTGATATTCCATTTATTTGGTGACTAATTTATTAACCACTGTAATAATTTTCTTTTGCAACTCCAAATCATCAACTCCTCGACTGCGATTTCCTTGAGCTGGACGCAAATTTATCATGGAATCAAATTCCACAAAATCTTCGCCCTCCATTTCTGGATAAAGGTTGATGCCCCACAAATTTTTCTGCACTGACCCACTCTCCAAAAGCATCGTTTCTTCATCAGCATGCAAGTCGCCATCAATCACCATGATTTCTTTTTCCAGATCTACCACAGCTTTGACAAGATTGCCAAACATTTTTTCAGCCATCTCATTGAGTTCCTGCACGGAAATTTTATCTTCGATTATTTTCATAAAATAAAAAGCTAAACAATTTTTAATCTGAGCCACCTATCAGAAACCCTGCCTGCCGGTAGGCAGGGAACTGATGACCTACGCGTGGAGCCGATGGCCGGAATCGAACCGGCGACCTATACGTTACGAGTGTATTGCTCTACCAGCTGAGCTACATCGGCATAACTAAATCTTAGCCAATTTGAGCCATTTTGGCAAGCATCTGAAATAGCTTCTGGAACATACTAATTTTTCACAAAAACATCGGAAAAACTACATTTTCAAAATCAACAAATTCCTTACTGACAAGATAATTTTCGTTGATATCTATTTTTTCTGCTATTTTTTTCAACTTACTTAAATCTGCCAAGATTCCCTTGGATTTTATTTCAAAAGCAATTTTTTTATCCAAAATTGCATCAATTTCGCTAGTATTTTTTTTATTATAAAAACTTATTGATTCATAATAACTCAATTGATTAATAACTGCATTTTCAAGCAGTTGCGCATCATTAACATTACCAATGATATTCAAGATTCCCGTATCTGAAAAATATATCTTTTTACCACTAGCCACGCTACGATCAACACTTTTGGAAAATTTAGGCACCAACTTTATGAAAAAGGTTCCTTGCAAAAAATCGAGGTAACTATATACTTTGGGCCTATCAACGCCCAACTCGCTTGCTAATTTTGTGACATCCATCATCGATCCAACCCGAGGCACAAGAAGCAAGATCAAATCTCGCAATTCTCGAATATCTTTGTAGTCTGACATTATCTTCAAATCTTTTTCAAAAAAAGAAGCAAAGATATTTTTCAAAATTTGTTTTTTCGTGTCCAAATCCTCCGTGATCACAACCTCAGGGAATCCGCCAAATTGCAAATAATCACCGTAGTCGGCTTGAAATTTTTTGAATTCCATAAGACTCCTTTTTTTGGTTGCAACAGCAATATCAAGCTTGGATGCCTTTTCTAATGATATTTTATTTTTGAAGTATAGGTACTCTTGAAAGCTTAAAGGATTTAAGTTATACAAAAATTTTCTGCCGCTTAATGATTCCGGAAATAAATTTTTCAAATAAAAACTCGATGATCCTGTGATGAAGAATTTCACCCCATAATGATCAATCAAATATTTAACGACCTTCGTAGCCACTGGAAGATTTTGAATTTCATCAATAAAGACAAAGATCCGCTCATTATCTTTTGCCCCTACTGAGTCTTTCAGGGTTTTATAGATATTTCTATATTCCAAATCTTCAAAAACCTTTTGATCCAATGGATTGTCAAAATCAAACCAAATTTTTGGCTTGTCTACTAAATCATTAAAAATACTCTTCATCACAGTGGTTTTTCCTACTTGCCTCATTCCCGTGATAATCAGGGCATTTTTATGTTCAATATGCTTTCTTAGTTCATTGAGCAATATCCTATTTTTCATTTATTTTGTAATTTATCAGTTACATAAATACCACTTATCTGTAACTATTTTATTACACATTAGCTATTATGTCAAATTTTAGCTAATTTGAGCCCTTTTGGCAAACATTCGTTCTCTATTTCATTCTCTATCATATTTAATGCAACAATTTACTCCATTGTTAAATATTATCTCACATAATCATCATCCAAATCTTCTTCGTAACCCTCATTTTTGTCTCGTTCCGCTTCCAAATAATAACCCGTTACCCTATTTACGCCACCAAGTTTTTCATCAACTTCTAGCAATTTTCCTACTTTTAAATCATTATTATATGGTCCCTGAATAACCTTTTTAATGCCACACGCCCTAGCAAAATGCTTAATATAGCCACCTAATTCTCTTGAAAGTTGAAACCTGAATGGTATCGAATAATCTGTATTAGCTTCAATATTATCGATCACTAAAATTGGATCACTACTATCATTATTTTTTCCAATAAAACACCAAGCTGTCGCAACTGGCTTATTTCTTTTTTCATCATACACAACAATATTATGCATCCCTAAATCTGTCATAAAGTCAGCAATTGGACATTCAGCTCCATGAATATCGCTATCAATCCGAATACAACATGGACAATCATTGCCTAAATAAAGGTCAGTGTCTGGATTCCGTGGCGCGATACCAACTCGCATTGGAGTTTTTTCCAAAGAACTCGAGTCTCGTTTGAATAACTTTTGAATAGTACTCAAATCCTCTCGATAATGATCGAAATCTCTCCCCGTTGCTTCGGCTATTTCCTGAATCATTGACTTGGCTCGTTCACCACCAAGCACCTTGGTCAGCAACTCGCTGGCTGTTTTTTGAAACTCAGTAAGCGTATCATCCAAATTGACAACTTTGGCTTTAATTTTTAACTCATATTGTTTGATTTTTTCTTTTAATTTGATTTGTTTTTTTCGATCAGTTGCATTTCCTTGTTCCTCTTCTAGCACCTTGAGCTCCTTATATGATTCAGCCAACTCATTGCCAAGAATTTTAACATTATTCAGATCTCCAATTAATTTATTCCAAACGGTAGTGGATTTAAGTTGAGCTATTTGGTTTTCGAGATTAGTAATTCCTTTTTGAATTCCTTCAGTTTTTTCATTGTTTCCATTTTGCCGTGCTTCAATGATTTGAAGTTGCATTTTTAATAGCTTTTCTGCTAATTCAGTTTTTTTGTCCGAAGGAATTTCAGCACTATTAATTTCTGCTTTAAACGAAGTTAAGACAGAACTAACCTGGGTGAGATATTTCCCAATAGTTTCATCAATGCGCTTGATTGGGCTTTGAATTTGTTCCGAAAATAAAGTTTCATCTTCTTTTCCAAGATCAAAATGTTTTTCAGCTGAATAGGTCAACCACTGACGAATGTCAACTCCACTCTTTCCAATTTCCACTAAAATCTTTTTGTTATTTTTAAAACCAATCAAGTTTTTCTGCATCAACATTCGAAATTCACTAGAATTTTGATCTAAATCTGGTCGCTGGTTTTTTATTTTTGCCTTTATTTCGTATAATTTCTGGATATTCTGCTGAGCAATGTCGTCGAATTCTTCAAATTTTAACAATAGTCTTATAC
>JBAXHR010000056.1:0-6544 GCA_037138835.1 Candidatus Moraniibacteriota bacterium
GGCAAAATCGTGGTTGAAAAAATGAATATTGTCAAGAAGCACAAGAAAGCTCGTCGGGAAGGTGAAAAAGGGCAAAGAGTTGAAATTGCTGCTCCGTTCGATGCTTCCAATGCAATGTTGGTTTGTCCAACTTGCGGAAAAGCAACCAGAACTTCCTATGCTCTCGTAGCTGATAAAAAAGTTCGAATTTGCAAGAAATGCGGAAAGGAAATTTAGTCTCTACGAAATACCTACCTACCGCCAGGCAGGCGAAAAGATACGAATGTACGAAAACGGTAGAGATTGTAAGTTAAATAAAATTAGGCTTTAATGTTATATACAAATGAATTAGGATTCGTACATTCGTACAAATTCATAATTCGTAGAGAAATACATGAAAATAATTCCAGCAAAAGAGAAATACGCAAAAACTGTTGCAGTCGAAATGCAAAAGAAATTTGGCTACAAAAGCGTGATGGCAGTGCCTAGGATTCAAAAGGTAGTGGTTAATGTTGGGATTGGTAAGATTGTAAAAGAGAATGACAAGATCGAAGAAGTAGTAAGTACGCTAACCACAATTACTGGCCAAAAACCAGTGAAGACCAAGGCCAAGAAAGCTATTGCTGGATTCAAGACTCGGGAAGGAATGGAAGTTGGGGTAAAGGTGACTTTGCGCGGAACGAGGATGTGGCAGTTTATTGATCGTGTGATTGTGGCAACGCTTCCAAGAACCAGGGATTTCCAAGGTATTGGTCGCAAATCAGTTGATACTGGTGGTAACATTAATATTGGTATTAGAGAACATTTGATTTTTCCTGAAATTTCTCCTGAACGCGTCAAATATACCTTCGGTTTGCAAGTGACGATTTCTACTACGGCTGTTTCACAACAAGAGGGGTTGGAATTGTTCAAATTACTAGGTTTTCCATTAAAAAGCGAATAAATAAATTGTAATGGCTGTCCCGCAACCAATTCCGAAAGAAGTTTTTAATGAAAAATTGAAATTTTCTTTCGGAATTCGCCTACGGCTCAGTCAGAGATAGAATAAAGTTTAATTTAAGAATTGGTGCGGGACGCTCATTTTTGTAGCTACTCGCTCCGCTCATAGACAAAAATGGCGAAAACATCTACAGAAGCTAGAGCAGAGAAAAAACCAAAATTTTCAACCCGCGAGGTGCGAAGATGTTGGCGTTGCGGTCGAAAGCATGGTTATCTTCGCGCGTTTGACATTTGCAGAATTTGTTTCCGCGAATTGGCAAGTAAAGGCGAATTGCCAGGAGTAAAGAAAAGTAGTTGGTAGCATCCGAAAGCGCACTACGAAAGCGCCCATCCGAAATTTCGTAGATTCGTATTGAATTCGTAGTTTCGTATCGGTTAATTTATATATAATTAGGCTAAAGAATTAGAATATGTTAGATCCAATAGCAGACATGCTTACAAGAATTCGAAATGCGCAAAGAGCGAAACACCAGATGGTTTCGATCCCATTTTCGAAATTGAAATACTCCATCGCACAAATTTTGCAACAACGAAATTTTGTGCAAGCAATCAAGAAAGAAGACGGGGAGAAATTTCCAGTTTTAAACATCACTTTGAAATATGAGGTTGTTTCTAACACGGAAAAAAATCCAGCGATCCGAGAAATCAAACGCGTCAGTAGGCAAGGTCAAAGGATTTATGTGAAAAAGACTGATCTGAAAAGAATCAAGAACGGTTATGGAATTTCAATTATCTCTACTTCGAAAGGAATTATGACTGGAGACAGCGCAAAGAAACTCGGGCTTGGAGGAGAAATGATTTGTGAGGTTTGGTAGTCACTACGAATTACAAATTTGTACGAATGTACGAAAATCGTAAAAATAATAAAAGTAGAACTTAAAGGAATATATAAGGAAATGCAAATTCGTACATTCGTACAAATTCGTATTTTGTAGAGATATAACATTATGAGTAGAATTGGAAAAAAACCTGTAGCCATCCCGCAAGGAGCAACTATTAGTGTTGAAAAAAATGTAGTTTCTGTTACAGGACCGAAGGGTTCTTTGAAGTTTCAACATCATTTGGAAGTAGCCCTGGAAATTTCACCGGAAAGTGTTTTGGTGGAAAAGATTGGCAAGAGCAAGAATGCGCCTGCAATTTGGGGAACCACTGCTCGCATCATTGAAAATATGCTGGAAGGAGTGACTAAGGGTTTTGTCAAACAACTTGAACTTAATGGAGTCGGTTTCCGTATGTCAACTGCTGGAAAAAAAATTACCTTGGCACTTGGTTTTTCACATCCAGTGGAAGTTGAAGTTCCAGAAATTTTAACAGTAGTTACTGAGGGAAATATTATGACAGTTTCAGGAATTGACAAGCATGAAGTTGGGCAATTCGCAGCCAATATCCGCGCCTTGAAACCAGTTGAGCCATACAAAGGCAAAGGTTTCAAATATGTTGGAGAGCATGTGAGAAGAAAAGAAGGCAAAAAATCATCCAAATAATAATGCTAATAATCGCAAATAGCCATTCGAATTAATTCGAATAAAATTCGCGACAATTCGAGAATATATGAAAAAAATCAGCAATAATAGCAGCCGTTTACAAAGAAAAAGAAGAGTTCGGGCAAAAGTTTCGGGCACTGCTTTGCGACCGCGTTTGTCAGTTTTTAAAAGTTTGAAAAGTATTTACGCGCAAGCTATTGATGATGCAACTGGCAAGACACTAGCTAGCGCCAAACTTTCTGAAATTGCCAAGGCCACTAATACTTTGGAAGGTGCGAAAGCGGTGGGAAAATTGTTGGCTGAAAAATGCTTGGCACTCAAAATTGAAACAGTGACTTTCGATAGATCGGGATACCAATATCATGGAAGAGTGCAGGCATTGGCTGAAGGCGCTCGTGAAGGTGGACTTAAATTCTAAATTGCGAATCGACCCGAATTTTTTCGAATATTCGCGAAATTTTTTAAAAAAATATTAGAGATAATTAGTAAAATAATGCCAACAATCGCAAATGCTTATTTGAATTAATTCGAATAAAATTCGCGACAATTTGAGAATATGGATAAAAGATCAGGCAGAAAACCAATGCGTAGAGAAAAACCAGAGTTTGACCAGAAGCTTTTGGATTTGGCGAGAGTTACGCGCGTAGTTAAAGGCGGAAGACGCTTTCGTTTTCGCGCTACTTTGGTGATTGGAAATCGCAAGGGTCAAGTTGGAGTTGGAGTGGCCAAGGGCTCAGATGTTTCTGACGCTATTCAAAAGGCTTACAACGATGCGAAGAAGTCCTTGATTACGGTGGCTTTGTCTGAAAATACCATCCCACATGATGTGCGTCAAAAATTGGGTAGTGCTAAAATTATTCTGAAACCAGCTTCTGCTGGACGCGGAGTTATTGCAGGAGGAGCTGTGCGCGCCGTGGTTGATTTGGCTGGAATTCGGGATATTGTTTCAAAATCTTTGGGAACTTCCAACAAACTGAATGTGGCCAGGGCAACTATTGAAGCTCTGCGGAGCTTGAAAGCCCCAAGAATCAAGAAGGAAACCAAGCCGGAAGCTGTTATTGTTGAAAATAAAATTGAAACAGTGAAATAATAATTTTTTGTTAACACGCAATAATTTACATCTCTGAAGATATACTCATACATAAAATGATTCGTATATTTGTAAAAGATTTGTAAATTTGTAGGATTATGCAAATTCATCAACTTAAATTGAAAAAGAGAAAGCCAAAAAAGACCGTGGGTCGTGGAGGAAAACGCGGAACTTATTCTGGCAAGGGTAACAAAGGTCAGAAAGCTCGCTCAGGTGCTTCAATTGATCCATTGTTTGAGGGTGGACGATCTTCCCTGACAGAGCGCTTGAAAAAAGTGCGTGGTTTCAAATCTCGCAATGCAAAGAAAACTGTGGTAAAGATTTTTGATTTGGAGAAAAATTTCAAAGACGGTGATGTCGTCTCAATTGAATCCTTGATTGCAACCAAAATTATTTCCAAAAAAGATTCCAAAGATGGAGTGAAAATCTTGACCACTGGCGAGCTTACCAAGAAACTTACCATCAATGCTGAACTTTTACTTTCCCAAACTGCTAAAGCAATTATTCTAAAAGCAGGAGGAACTATTTTATAGTCATTTAAACATACTAACATTCAAACATACCAACATTTAAACATATCAGCATTTAAACATTTTAACATTAAAATATTTAGTCATCGCATAATACTCCCATGATTAAATGTTCACATGATTAAATGTTCACATGATTTTATGTTTAGCTGATTAGATGTTTACATGATTTTATGCTTATATGTTAAAATGAAAAAATGTTGGAAAAAATAACACAAATATTTAAAATCAAGGAATTACGCACTAAGATCCTCTTTATTTTGGGGGTTCTTATTGTTTTCCGCCTCGCCGCCAATATTCCGCTACCAGGGGTTGACACTGAGCAATTGCGCCGACTTTTTGAAGGTAATCAACTTCTGGGGATGCTAAATGTTTTTTCAGGTGGAGGCTTGAGCAATATCTCAATTGTGATGTTGGGCGTAGGGCCATATATCACCGCTTCAATCATTATGCAATTGCTCACAATGATTGTGCCAAAAATTGAGCAGGTGTACAAGGAAGAAGGGGAGGCAGGCAGACAAAAATTCAACTCTTGGACTCGCTGGCTCACTGTTCCATTGGCTGTGATGCAAACTTTTGGTTTGGTGGCGTTGCTACGCTCACAAAGTGTGATTGGCGATTTAGCGTCTTTCGATATGGCAGTCTTGGTAGTTATTGCCACGGCTGGCACGATTTTTTTGATGTGGTTGGGCGAGTTGATTACCGAAAAAGGCATTGGCAATGGTGTATCCTTGATTATTTTTGCGGGCATTGTGAGTAGCTTGCCATCTTCACTTTCGAAACTTTTTCTGACTTTCGATTCTTCACAGTTTTTTGTTTATGCGATTATTTTCGTGGTGATGTTAATCACAATTGCAGGAGTGGTGTTGATCACGGAAGGTCAGCGCAATATCCCAGTTTCTTATGCAAAAAGGATGCGCGGAGAAAACACTTTTGGTGGCTCAACTTCTCATTTGCCACTGCGAGTCAACCAAGCAGGTGTGATTCCGATTATCTTTGCAATGTCGATTATGCTTTTCCCGGGGATGATTGCTACTTTTTTAACCAAAGCCAGCAATCAAACCGTGGCACATCTTGCCACTAGCGTGAATAATTTGTTTCAAAATCAAATTTTTTATGGCAGTGCTTATTTCGTTTTGATTGTAGCGTTTACTTATTTTTACACGGCCGTGGTTTTTGATCCAGAAAAAATTGCGGAAAATTTGCAAAAACAAGGTGGTTATATCCCAGGAATTCGCCCAGGTAAAACTACAGCTGACTATTTGTACCGCATTATGAACCGCATTACTTTGGCTGGAGCGTTGTTTCTGGGTGCGATTGCGGTTTTGCCATTTATCGTGCAAGGCTTGACGAATATTTCCACGCTTAATATTGGTGGGACGAGCATTTTGATTGTAGTTTCCGTGGTGATTGAGACTATCAAGCAAATCGAAGGACAACTTGTGATGCGAGATTATGAAGGCTTCTAAATGCCTCGCTACGCTCGAATTTTCAATTTTCAATTTTCAATTTTCAATGAATTTTTAAATGTTTTAATTTTTAAACATTTAGTCATTTTGATTTGATTTTAAATTTCAAATTTTAAATTAATGAACTTCATAATTTTTGGTCCTCAGGGCTCTGGCAAGGGGACGCAGGCAGAAAAACTAGCTGAAAAATTCAATCTGTCCCATCTTGAAACAGGACAGATTTTTCGAGATATCGCGCAGGAAGATTCTCTCTTGAGCGCCAAGATTAGTGCCCTAATTAAAGCAGGTGAAGTTGTTCCGGATGATATTACGGTGGAAATTTTGCAGCGCTTCGTGGCGCAAGTTCCAGCTGAGCAAGGGTTGATTTTGGATTGCGCACCGCGTACCTTGGGACAAATTGAGCCAGTGGAGACAATGATGGCGCAGCACAGCAGAAAGATTGAGAAAGCAATTTATATAAGTTTGCCTTACGAGCAATCAGTGGCTCGCATCACAAAACGCTATTTGTGTGCAGCTTGCGCCAAGCCCTTGGTGCTTGGGCGAGACATTGAAAATGCAACTGACAGTTGTCCAACTTGCGGAGGTCAAATAACCCAGCGCGCAGATGATACTCCAGAGGGAATTTCCAAACGCTTGGATATTTTTTATGCAGTTACACTGCCCGTAATTGAAGAATATCGCAAAAGAGGAATGCTGATTGAAATAGATGGCAGTCAAAATGTGGAAGCAGTTTTTGCGGATATTATTGCAAAACTATGAGCATAACTATCAAAACTGAAGCCGAAATCGCCATAATGCGCAAAGCAGGCAAATTGCTGGCGCAGGTGATGGCTTGTCTTGCCGAAGAGGTGCGGGCAGGCAAGACAACTTTGGAAATAGATGAATTGGCAGAAAAACTTATTCTTGAAGGAGGCGCCAGGCCTGCTTTCAAGGGCTATGGCGGGGGCAAGAATCCTTTTCCGGCCACAATCTGCGCTTCACTGAACAATGAAG
>JBAXHR010000057.1:0-6510 GCA_037138835.1 Candidatus Moraniibacteriota bacterium
GGACTGGAGACTCTTCATTTGGTTAGTAGGCAGCAGCAGGGTGGTTTTTATGATGATTTTTATTTTATAAAAAATGGAAATCTTTATGTGTTGGAAATAATAAGTGAGTTGAATATGATAGAAGATTTAAAATTGGAAGATTCCTCTCAATGGTATGTTAAATTATTGAGTAGTTTCAGTTTTACGAAATAGCCATTGTGGCGACTATTTTTTGGTTAAAGTAGTTTTTCAATAAGATAGTCTTGAAAACCACCGTCACTATTGCGGTGGTTTTTGTTACCTTTTGTGGGCTGGTTCGTTGTAAATATTGTGGGTGATATTAAGATTAACAAAGTCAACGCTGGCTCAATGGAGGCTCGACCTCCATTATGGAGGTCGAGCCTCCATTGAGCTACTTGGTATAAAAATAAAAAATTGGCATTTCGTGGTATAATATAAGCAGATAATCTAATCTTTTAGTGCAATCAAAATGGAAAAAATTATTGAAGAAATATTGAGCGATCTTTATGCTTTGGACAAAGATTTGCGCCAATATGACAAAGCCTTGAGAAACGCGATTGAAAAAATAATCGAAGCTAGACCTGACACCCAGTTTGATGAAAATTTCAAACTGGAGCTTCGCAAAGAGCTGTTGGCAAAGGCCGAGCTCTTGAAGGCGGATGCCAAGGAAAACAGCTTGCAAGCCAAAGTGGAAATTTTGCTCGAAAAGACAGGGGAATTTTTTGGGCAATTTTCACAAACTCGTTGGGTGTACGCCCTGCCGATGTTAGTGTTGGTGGTGGGCGTGGCTTTTTGGCAATATGGACAAAATGGCGGGGGTTATTTGATCAAGCAAGATGTGAGTTTTGCTTTGGCGCCAAACAAAACAGATGTGGCCGGCATTGAACCAGATGCAAGTTTTGTGCTGAAAGCTTCTAAGGATTTGTCGGAGGCGACCATCAAAAAAACGGTGAGCTTCAAACCCGCCGTTGATTTTTCGGTGACAAAAATCAAAAAATTGGCTTTGGGCGCTTCGCCTGCTTTGGCAGCTGACCAAGCTAATGCGCAGGATTTGCCTTATCAATATGAAATCAAGCCGACCGGTGAGCTGGAAAAAGGCAAAGTTTATCAAGTTGCCATTGCCAATGAGCAAATTGCTGATCGCGACTATCAATGGGCATTTCAAATCAAAGCCCCTTTCGGGGTGACGGAAACTTTTCCTGCCAAAAAAGCGACAAGTGTGCCATCGAATAGTGGCATAGAAATTCAATTTAATCGTAATCTGCCTGAAAATGCTGGAGAATATTTTGAAATTTCTCCGAAAGTGGAAGGTTCGTTTGAAGTTAAGATGGATCGCTTGTATTTCAAGCCTCAAAAATTGGATAACCTGAAAATTTATACAGTGACAATCAAACAGGGGTTGGTTTCGAAAGATGACGGTGAAATTTTGAAGGAAGATTATGTTTTTAGTTTTGAAGCTCTTGAAGGTGACGGAAATTTCTCTGATAGCGATAAAATTTCTTTTGAGGATCGAACAAATATGTATACAGAAAAAAAGATTGTTGAAGTAACACCCCAAATGCAACCCTTGATTAAATTTGATGTTTATCAAGATTACTATTATAGCGAAGACAAAAAACAAGAAAAATATGAGGCTTGGCTTGAGAAAATTACCAAAAATAAAAAGGTTAGCTTGGAGGTTTATAAATTGGATAGCTCCGATGAGTTTAGAAGCTCTTATACTAACAGTCAAAATTGGAATTTGACTTGGTCAAAACATGGCGGCAAAAAACCAGTTGAAACTTTTCAACCCGAAGAAAATAAGAAAATTCTTTCAATAAGCGCAGAAGAAAATGAAGGTGGAATCTTACAATTGCCGGAAAATTTGGCAGAAGGCTATTATTTTTTCAAAATCAAAAAAGAAATTGGCAAAAAAATGATTGATGATTATGGTTGGATTGTGGTTTCAAGGATTGCACAATACTCTTCTTTGCAAGGAAATACCGGATTAATCTGGGCTTATGATTTTGAAAATCGCAAACCATTGGAACAAGCAGAAATTTCTTTCTTGGAACAAAAAGGAAATTTGCAAAATTTGGCGAAGTCTAATGAGAAAGGTTTGGCAAAATTTGATTTGCCTGAGACTTTGAAGAATAATCCAGACGAAGATAATATTGATTATGGTCCGCAATTTTTCAAGTTGGCAGGAAATGGTTTTGAAAAAATAATGGTTGCTAATATTGAGAAGAGTGTTATCAAAAGAGCTGATCGTTATTGGGAAGTGCTTACGATTGACAAAACCAAATATCATCCAACGGACAAAATTAATTTTTGGGGAGTGCTCAAAAATCGTAGGGGAGAGGACTTGACTAAGAAAAAACTAAAGATCGGAATTTTTGAAAATAGTACTATAGGCTTTAGTTTGAAAAATGCAATCATAAGTCAAGAGGTTGAAATTTCAAAATTCGATACTGTAACTGGCAGTATTCAATTTACTGGATTACCAATTGGATATTATGGTGTGACTATTTTTAGTGCTGAAAACGAAGAAATCTATAGTCAGGCTAATTTCGAAGTGGCTAATTATCAAAAACCATCTTATCAAATCGAGGTGCAAGCTGAACAAGACGCTGTTTATGCCGGTCAGGAAGTCGCAGTTAAGGTTAAGGCAAACTTTTTTGACGGAACTCCTGTGTCTAACTTGGAATTAGCTTATACTATAATTGATCAATCCGCATATAATTCTTCACTTAGCTCTGATGAGACTGAGAGGGGAGAAGAAATTAAGGAGAAAAAAGAGATTTTAAAGTTGGACGAAAACGGGACCGCCAGAGTTGTCCACAGGACAATAGTTAACAAAAAAACCAAACTAACCCAAGATTATTGCAGGTTTACATTTGAACCAGTGTTGGGAGAAGAATTTGTCGATTCATTTTCTGCAAGTGTGGATGTTTTTAACTCTACGGTTGGGATTAAAGCTGAAAATCAAGAAGCAGAAAAAAATAAGTTCGAGATAGTTTTGAGTGCTTTTGCACTTGATCCTCAAAGAAAGCTTACCGAAGAAGAAAGAAGCACTAAAAAGGCCAATTATGATTATGGCTATAATTTTGATGATTATATTCACGGACTAAGGGTAGATCAAAAAATCAACGCTAAATTAATCAGACAGTGGCAAGAAAAAACTCAAACTGGTCAGGAGTATGATTATATCAGCAAGAAGCAACAAGCAACTTATGAATATGAGGACAGAGAAGAAGTTGTAGAAGAATTTGAAGGCATTACTGATCAAAATGGACAGTGGAAATTTTCCAAAGAAATTAAACCGCAAAATCCGCTGGATAGTTATAAATTAGTTTTCAATGGAATCGATGGTCAGGGTAATAGTTTTCAAATGGAAGATAATGTATTTTATGGAAATTATCCATACTATAGTGTTGTTTTGAATATCAATAAAAAGGTATTTAAGAGCGGAGAAAGAGTTCATTTGGAGGTAATAGAAAATTCTCCCGAAGATGCTCCAATTGTTCCTCAGACGCTATTTTATCGTTATCAAAATGATATTGATGGTGTAGTTGTTGAAAATGGAAAAACTTTTGAGGAAGAATTTTCAGAAAGTTTTGCTCCGAATGTGTCATATATTGGAGTGGTTTTGACAAAGTATGGTTTTCAAGAAACTGAGTCGGTTTTTGCTGGTTTTGATGAAAAAACCAAGGAATTAAAGCTAGAAATTACTCTCGAAAAAGAAAACTATCGTCCCGGGGAAGAAGTAAGAGCTAAGCTTGCATTGAAAGATGTAAATGGTCAACCTGTTTCAACTCAAGTTAATGTCTCAGTAATTGATCAAGCTCTTCTGGAGCAAGACGATGAAATTAACCGAGTTAATATCTTGAGAGATCTTTATTCTCATGATAGTGGTTTTCCGGTGACGGCTTATACTGAATATCTGAAAAAACTTAATAGCGATGGTGGCCGTGGAGGCGGAGGTGATCCGAGAAGAGTTTTCATGGATATTCCGTACTATCAAAATTTGGAAACTGATGCTGAGGGAAAAGCTCAAATTGTTTTCAAATTGCCAGACAATCTGACAGGTTGGGTGATCAATGCTAGAGCTTTTGACACCAAACAAATGATGGCTGGTCAAGCCCAGAAAGTGATTTCAGCAGGACTGCCATTTTTCGTGGACACCGTTTTGAATGAAAATTATCTGACAGGAGACAACCCTCAAATCAAAGTTCGTTTTTTCGGCCAGGAATATCAAGCCGGAAATTCAGTGGACTACGCAGTCAAAATCAAGGATTTGAATTTCGAACAAAAAGCCAGCACCACAAATCTAGTTGCTTATGTTTCTCTTGGTGCTTTGCCAGTCGGCGAACACGAAATTGAAATTAGTGCCAAACAAGGAGACAAGGAAGATAAGTTAATTCGAAAAATTTCTGTCAAAGACAGTTATTTTAGCAAATCAGAAAGTGTTGCTTATGATCTTTCAGAAAATTTGAAAAATATTCAGACAGGAGAAAATAATTTCACAGAATTAGTTTTTGTTGATAAGGGAAAAGGAAAATTCTTTGGATTCCTCAACGGCGTGGTTGAAACTGGTGGTTCTCGTTTGGATCAAGTGACTGCAAATTTCATGGCAGAAAAATTGCTGGCAGAAAACTATTATCAACAAAAATTCAAAAAGGATCTTGATCTGAGTGATTTTTATGGTGAATTTCATGGTGATAATTCTGAGAAGACGGGCTTGAGTTTGTTTGGTAGCTATGGTGAGCCGAATTTGGAGAATTCTGCCAAAGTGGCCGATGCTGTGCCTGACGCTACTGATAAAGATAATTTGAAAAGCTATTTCTCCAGAACACTGATTGAATCCAGAACTGATATCCATCGTATTGCCAAAGCGTTATATGGACTAGCCTGCCTTGGCGAGCCAGTGCTAAGCAAGATCAATGCGGTTAAGGTTTATGAAAAAGATTTGGCAATTGATGATAAAATTTATCTAGCCTTAGCGCTGGCAAAACAAGGTGATTTGGAAGGTGCAAGAACTTATTATGACACTGAAATCAAAAGTGCCATCAAGATTGAAGGCGAGCAAGCTTGGCTGGAAGCGGGTGATATTCCTGTTGAAAATGAAAAGCTGACGGCCACGCTGGGAATTTTGACTGCGCGATTGAATGATCAAACGCTGACTGAGAAAATTTGGAATTATCTGGAAAGTCATCGTCCTCAGCGAGACCTTAATATTTTGGAAAAAGTTTTGATGGTTGAGGAGCAACTAAAAAAAATACCAACCCAAAAAGCTAGCTTTGAACTCAAAACCAATAAGCGCAATGAAAAAATTACACTTATCAATGGGCAAAGTGCAAGCTTGAGACTTTCAAAAGATGAAATTAATTCACTTGAGTTTTCCAAGGTGGAGGGAAGCATTCAAGTGCTAAGCATTTTTGAAAATTCCCAGACGCAATTCCTGCAAAATGACAAAAATTTTGAAATTGCTCGCACTTTTAGTGTTGAAAATAAAAAAGGTCAAAATTTTTCAGAAGGTGATTTGGTTAAGGTTAGTTTTGCGGTAAAATTGAAAGAAGGTGCAAGAGGAGAAAATTATCAGCTCAGAGATAGCTTGCCAAGTGGACTTAGGCCAGTTGCTTATCAGAGTGAGGATTGGTACTATTTTGGTGAAGATGATGTGGATTATTGCAATAGCTTTTGGTATCCAGAAAAAATTGATAATAACCAAGTCTATTTTAGTTTAAATAAGCAGGAAGACTTTATTGACAATAAATGTCAAAACTTGACCATCAACTATTACGCGCGCGTGATTTCTAAAGGTGTTTTCAAAGCTGATGCGGCGATGCTTCAGTCAACAGAAGATTTTGGCAGCTATTTTGTCACGCCAGTTGGTCAGGTGGAAATTAAGTAGGACGCAGCTATGTGGAATCAATTAAGTTAATGCCAGTTGCAGGGAGGTTGAGCCTCCATTGGGGAGGCTCAACCTCCAACGATTAGTCTAGTATGGCTTAAATTAATTTAGCATAATATGAAACAAAAATAATATTTTCAAACAAGGCTTGGCCACTTTAAAAGGTCGAGCCTTGTTTTGGTTTAGTAGTGCTAAATGTGGACCTGCTATTGACAGCTGGGCTGGATTGGTGTACAATGAGGGTATAAGTGTGTTGCTTCTTGGTTTTTGCTTTATTTGAAGCTTTTTTCTTCTTCAGAAATAAAAAACAAGCTTTTGATCGGACGAAAAAAGACCCTTTTGGGTTTTTTGTGGCTCTTGATTTGGGCAAATGGCGGAATTGGTATACGCGCTAGCTTCAGGAGCTAGTGACAGCAATGTCTTGGAGGTTCAAGTCCTCTTTTGCCCACACTTGCATATAATTTGTGGCCATCTGTAAGTTATAGTTTTCGGAAACTAAGTTAGCAATTTTTACTTCACTTGTTTACTTTTTAGGACACGCTCTCGGTCAGGAGTTAAGACCAATCGCTCAGTACTCGCTCTCGCTCATAATGGTCTAAAAAGCAAACAAGCTCGTA
>JBAXHR010000058.1:0-6509 GCA_037138835.1 Candidatus Moraniibacteriota bacterium
TATAAACATAAAAGCATATAAACATATAAACATATAAACATTTAAGCATCTAAACATATAAACATGCGAACATACGGACATAGAAACATGCAAACATCTAAACATCTAAACAGTAACCTTTAGTAGGGGTCTTGGTTAAATGATTGATTGTTTAAATGTTTGAATGATTCGCTGTTTAAATGATTAAATGTTTAAATGAAAAAAATTTATGGCTTACGCAGCAAAAGAAAAAAAACCTCCCAAGGAGGCGGTAGAAGAAATCAAAAACGCTGGCAAAAAAGAAATTGACAAATTGGTTGAGGACATTCAAGAAAAATTCGGCGAAGGGATGCTGATGAAATTGGGCGATGTGAAAAGAGTTGATGTGGAGGCGATTCCAACTGGTTCAATTTCTTTGGACATTGCTACGGGCATTGGTGGGGTGCCGCGCGGGCGCATCATTGAAGTTTATGGACCAGAATCTTCAGGAAAAACAACTTTGACTTTGCACATCGTTGCCAACGCCCAAAAAGGTGGGGGCACTGCCGCTTTTGTGGATGCCGAGCATGCTTTGGATCCAGAATATGCGCAAAAAATTGGGGTGGATATCAAAAATTTGTTGGTTTCTCAGCCTGACACAGGTGAGCAAGCCTTGGACATTGTAGAGTCCTTGGTGCGTAGTGGCGTGATTGATGTGATTGTAATTGATTCCGTGGCCGCCTTGGTGCCAAAAGCTGAAATTGAAGGTGAAATGGGCGACCAACATGTGGGTCGGCAAGCGCGCTTAATGTCGCAAGCCCTGCGAAAACTGACCGCCATCATTGCCCGTTCCAACACGACGGTGATTTTCATCAACCAAATTCGCATGAAAATTGGGGTGATGTTTGGCAACCCAGAAACAACGACGGGCGGACAAGCACTGAAATTTTATTCTTCCGTGCGCATTGAAGTGCGTAGGGCTGCGCAAATCAAAAAAGGCGAAGATGTGGTTGGCAATCGCGTGAAAGTCAAAATTGTGAAAAACAAAGTAGCCCCACCTTTCAAAACGGCCGAATTTGACATTATGTATAATGAAGGAATTTCCTTGGCAGGTGATTTGCTCGATGCAGGTGTGAAATTTGAAGTAGTCAAGAAATCTGGCAATTCACTTTCCTATGGCGACATCAAACTCGGCGCCGGACGCGAAAGCGCCAAAGCCTTCTTGCGAGAAGACAAAAAAACCGCTGACAAGATTTTCAAAGAAATTGCCGCCAAAGCCAAGATCGTGGCTTAGCGGAAAATTTACTTTATTTTAGTAATGTAATATGAAGTAAAAAAGCATCCGTAAGGGTGCTTTTTTGCTGGTCAAGATTGTGAGGTAGGATTTTTTGAGAGAATATGATTGGCATTAAAAATAATAAAGTGATATAATAGCACTAGTATGCAATAATTTCTAAAGTACCAAAAAATATGAAAAACAAAAAAATTGAGATTGGCAATCAATTGATTGCTGTAAACTTGTCTTCAAAAGAAGACGATTATATTTCCCTGACAGATATGGCGAGATTTAAAGGCTCAGAAACTGGGCTTATTATTTCTCATTGGCTCACAACAAAATTCACAATTCAATTTATGGGACTTTGGGAGCAAATGTATAATGAAAATTTTAATGTTACGGAATTCAGTAATATTAAAAATGAAGTAGGCAGTAATGGATTTGTAGTTTCTTCTTCGATGTGGATAAAAAGAACTAATGCAATAGGTATTCGTTCTGCCGTTGGTCGCTATGGAGGTGGAACTTTTGCTCACAAAGATATTGCTTTTGAATTTGCCACTTGGATTTCTCCTGAGTTTAAGTTGTATTTGATCAAGGAATTTCAGCGGTTGAAAATTGAGGAAAATGAAAAGTTGACACTTGGCTGGGATGCAAAAAGAATGCTCACGAAGATAAACTACAGAATTCACACGGATGCAATCAAGAAAAATATTATTTTGCCTCAAAAATTGTCCAAGCAAGATGCTGAAATTATCTATGCTAGTGAAGCAGATGTCTTGAATATGGCGCTTTTTGGAATGACCGCCAAAAGCTGGAAAGCGCAAAACAAAAACAAGGCAGGCAATATGCGGGATTATGCAAATGTGACTCAGCTGGTTTGTTTGGCAAACTTGGAGAGTATCAATGCGGAATTTATCAGAATGGGAATAGTTCAATCAGAAAGACTTTTGAAATTGAATGAGATAGCGATTACTCAAATGAAGTCATTATTGGTTGATAGGCGGGTTGAAAAATTGGGTGAATAGTCTCCGAATTTGAAATTATGCATAAACAAAAAGCATCCGCAAGGGTGCTTTTTTGCTGGTCAAAATTGGGATGTAGGATTTTTCGCAATAATTGAAATTTTTTGCGGTCGCAATTATTTTCAACTCTTTTTGATGATACTGAAAAATGCCTACCAGTTTCGCTTTGCAAAGCGTCGCCGGCGGGCGATTATCTGATTTTGGCATAGTTAGGTTTTAGACTTCCTTGGTTTGAATTTGCATTGAATTATTGGGTGAAATAGGCTAAACTAGAAATAGTTAAGAGTTTAATTCAGTCTTTAATTTATCTATTATGAAAGAACCACAAATTGAATATCGTTTTGGCGTAGTCGCTGATACTCAGGGAAGAGAAAATAAAAATGTTATTAAAGAAACCTTAGCACCCTTGAAAGAGGCTGAAGAAAGTGGTATTAAGATTGATTTCATCACACATATTGGTGATTTAGCTGCGACCGGTGAGATAACAAAATTTATTATTGAGGCTAAAATAGTTACTGAACAATATCAAAATAAAGAAAAAGTTGAGAGTGAATTTACTGAAGAATTAAATCAATATGAGCGAGCCTTGGATTCTGATGAATTTAGTATTTTTAGTCAAAATTTAAAAAGAGAAGGAATGCAGGATGAAATTGTTATATATGCTCTTTGGTTGGCGAAAGAGAAAGGAGTTTATGCTCAAGCCATTGATGATATGACGGCATTAATTGAAAATGTTACCAAGAGCTTAGGGGAATTTAAAACAGAAGTCAGACATGTAATAGGTAATGCAGATAGGACATTTCCAGAAAAACTTGAGGCAGTGGAGCGATTGCTGGAAGCGCAAAATATTACATCATATAATAAGCCAACATTTATAGAGCTTGATGAAGCGAATGCGATTGTATTCTGGCCGTCGATGGATATTAATGAGGAGGATCAAGAACAATCAAAATTGATGCATAAAATGATTGATGAATTTTCTGCTAAATTGAAAACTAAAAAAACAGTGTTAATTTTTGCGCATGAAACACCATTTAAAGGTCCTAAAAAACCTGGAGAATACCAGGACAGAATAGCAAATGCTGGTTTTGAAAAAAATCGTAGAACGCCTTATGTTCAATTCAGGCCAATTAGTAAGTATGTGTTGGAATTGTGTCGTAGGCTTCCTGCTCAAACAAAAGTAACTTTGGTTTGTGGACATATGCACAATCAAAGAGGTGTTATTCAAGCCGGTATGCCACATTTAAAGTTTAATGAACAAGGAAAAACAAGTGTGCGACTTTTTGGGGGAGCCGGTAAGGCAGAAATTGATTCCAAATATGAAATTATATCAGGTGGTAGAAGGACAATTGATTTATGTTATCTTCCAGAGGGAGAAGTTGGCTTGCTTGAAATTGACAGTAATGGCGACATAAATTACAAGAATTTAACATAGGAAGAAAGTGCTCAGAAATGAAAAAAGATTTATATAAAACATTATGAAAACAAAGAAAAAGCTTACATTTTTCCCCTTGGCCTATCGTGATTGGTCTGTTATTTATTGTGAAATATGCAGAAAGCAGCTGATAGATGAATTTTATAAAGTATGGCATTGGAAATTCAGCGATACGATTTATCTTTGGGATGGCAAAAAAATTGCTGTCATAAGGGCGATGGAAGAACAAACGCATGGTATGGTGACAAATGTCATAAAAAGAATTGAAAAAGATGCAGACTTTATGTTAAAGCTTGCAGTTGAAGTTTTAGAGGAGACTAAAAAAATTAAGAAGCACTTTAAAAAGGTGATTGAAAAAGATTTTGATAAAATGACAGGAGCTGATCTTTGCAGGGAGTTTGAGCAACATATCAAAATAAGTTCCAAGATGACTGCAAAGATGTTAATTACGCAACATTTTCCAATTTATCTGAAAGATAAAAATCTTCAAGAAAAATACAAAAAAGAGCTTGAGCTTTGTATCGAGGTGCGTGCAAAATGGGACAAAATAGCAGCCCCTTACAGTGACTTTACTTGTGTAAAATTCGGGGAAGAGGCACTCAGAAGAGCTTCACTGAATCAATTGTATGGAAAGTTTATTTCCATAGATGAAACAAAGGAAATATTTCTTGGTAAAATTTCCATAACTAGCATTAAAAAATTGGAAAATATTTTAAAAGAGCGAAGCAAATATTTTTTGCTAGCTGGTGGGTATTTTCAAGAAGTATCCTTGCAGGAGTATTTAACTAAAAATGGTTGGTATTTTTATAATGAAGAAATAAATGAAAAGGCCACTAAGATTAAAGGTGTTTCGACCTTAATTGTGGACAAGATTATTCAGGGAGAAGTTAGTTTGGTTCATAATAAAACAGAAATCTCTAAAATAAAAAATGGTGACATTGTAGTTTGCCCAGCAATTATTCCTGAATACTCACCGATGTATGGAAAAATTTCGGGTATTATTACTGATGAGGGAGGAATTACTTCTCACGCTGCGATAATTTCCAGAGAGCTTAAAATCCCCGCAATCATAGCCACTAAAGTTGCAACTAAACTACTCAAAGATGGTGACCTTGTTGCGCTAGACACTAAAAAGGGAATTGTGCAAATAATCAAATAATATTTAATTTGAAAACTCTTATTAAGTTATATAATTAAAATTAATTTACGGCGGCTTAAGTTTAGCAATAAAAAACACGACTTTCAAAAGTCGTGTTTTTTTGTCTCTCGTATTTTCTAAAAGCTAAAAAGCTAAAGCCTAATAAGCTGTTTCTATGCTCTTGAAACATATTCGCCTTTGTCGGTGTTGATGATGAGTTTGTCACCTTCGTTGATGAAAAGGGGAGTGGAAACTTTGAGTCCTGTTTCCATCACGACCACTTTGCCACCGGTGCCAGAAGTATCACCTTTGATTCCTGGGGGAGCTTCCACCACTGTCAAAGTTACTTTGACTGGCAGTTCGATGTTAACTGGTAATTCATTGAAATTCAGCACGGTCACTTCCGTGCCTTCCAGCAAATACAAATTGGCATTGCCAATGGTATCTTTAGAAAGCGAAAATTGGTCATAAGAGGTCATATCCATAAACACGAAACCATCTTGCTCGGTATAGAGGAATTGAGCTTTGGATTTTGACATATCGGCTTCGTCAGCTTTGTCGGAGCCATTGAAAGTTTTTTCCAACACACTTCCATTGAGCAAGTTTTTGAGTTTGGTACGCAGTACGGCACCAGCGCGGCCGGTTTTGGAATGTTCTGCGGAAAGCACGACGAAAGGTTGCCCTTCCCAAAGAATATTTTTCCCAGTTTTGATATCACTTAGTCCTAACATATTTTTTTACCGATTTACACTGATGAAAGACGGATTTTCACGGATCACGGATTTGGTAATCCTATCAGTGCTCCGTGTTTATCTGTTATTTATCCGTGTTGATCAGTTTTTTACTTAACGACAAACGGGGCCAAGGCCATTACGCGAGCGCGTTTGATGGCTTGGGAAAGGGTGCGTTGATGTTTGGTGCAGATTCCGTGTCTTTTGGGTGGATAAATTTTTCCTTGAGAATTCATAAAACGGCGCACGAGATAGGCATCTTTGTAATCAATTTTATCCATTTTTTGATCACAGAAATAGCAAGATTTCTTTTCCATAAATATTTTTTTCATTTAAACATTTAATCATCTAAACAGCGAATCATTAAGCATTTAAACAATCAATCATTTAACCAAGACCCCTATTAAAGGTTACCTGTTTAGATGTTCGTATGTTTCTATGTCCTTATGTCCACATGTTTATATGTTTATATGCTTGCATGTTTATATGTTAAAATGGTACATCTTCGAGGCGAATTTCATCGGTTTCTTCATCGAGGTTGATAGTTGGGATTGCTTCTTCCACCGCTGGCGCAGGACGGTTGGCTTGGGTTGGAGCAGTTGGTTGTTGCCCTGTTGGGCGAGGGGCATAGTTGCCACTACCACCTTGACCAGCGTTTTGGGCGCGTGAGCCCATTTGCATAGCTTCAGCGACAATTTCCGTGGCTCTTCTTTCGATGCCATCTTTGCCAGTGTAAGTGCGAGTTTCCATGCGACCTTCGAAATAAGCTTCTTGGCCTTTGGTCAGATATTGTCCCGTGATTTCCCCGAGGCGTCCCCAAAGCACGATGTTGTGAAATTCACTTTTTTCTTGTTTTTGTCCTGCCTTGTCCATCCAAGTTCGATTGGTGGCGATGCTCACACTAGCCACAGTTTGACCAGAAGTGGTGGTACGAATTTCTGGGTCTCTG
>JBAXHR010000059.1:0-6501 GCA_037138835.1 Candidatus Moraniibacteriota bacterium
TTTTACTTATTTTGTGCATTGTTTTTTTTGCAGGTTTTAATTATTTTTCCTTTGCTGCTTCTGATGATGGTAGTAGTGGTAAGAGCTCAATTGCAAACATTGATTCTGATAAGGACGGGTTAAGTGACACCGAAGAAGCTCTGTATGGAACAGCTGTTGATGTGGCAGACACTGATGGTGATGGGTATTCGGATGGGGTTGAAGTTAAAAGCGGTTATGATCCTCTCAGGCCTGCTCCTGGGGATAAATTAACTGTTGAAAATACAGCTGCTAGTGTTGCGCAAACTACTTCATCAGCAACAGATTTAACCTTGACGGATTCTTTCACGGCTGATTTTCAGGCTTTTCTTGAATCAAAAGAAGGACAAGTTGTTTCAGCCGCTGACATAAAAACCTTTACTGAGTCCTCACTAAAAGCTAATATAGCTAATGTTGATTTGAGTACTTTCCCAACTGTTGAGAAAAATAAATTAAAAATTAAATCCCAATCTTATGCAAAACTTTCTGTGACAGCAAGGCAAGAAGCTATACAACAGGATGCTATAATATATTTGAATCAAATTGTGTATTTGCTTGAAAGTAACGCGCCAGTGCCAATAGCGACCGCTGATGAGTTTGTTGCTTTTAGGGAAGATTTTGTAAATCGCTTTTCTGAGGTATCCTCATCTGAAAATGTTTTGTATTTTGCGGATATGAAAGAGCGTTTGGCTGTTTTTTTGCAACAATTTAATATGCTGGAGGTTCCAGAAACAATGGTTGATTTGCATTTGAAGTTTGTAAGAATAATTAATGGAGTTCTATCTTTGCAGTCAGCGGATGCTTTAATTTCTGAAAATAAAAATGACCCAATGGGGAAAATAGTCAATTTGACAAAGATAAATGATTTGATGGCTATTTTTTCAGATTTTCTTTCGGTTGAGTTGCAGGCTTATTTGGATAAGATCGAAATAAATGGAATAAATTAAACTGAAAACAAAAAATGAAATTTATAGGTATGAATAAAAAAGGATTTATAATCATTGGTTTACTTTTTGTGATGCTTTGTGCTAGCCCGTTCTGTGTATCAGTAAATGCTCAAATGGCAACTTTTGATGCAAAAAATGCGACTATAAATAAGGCAAATCTTAAGACAAACATGCAAGCAACCGTTCTTGCTGGTCAACAAGCAAGGCGGAGTTTGCTGGATAAGATTCTCAATGCAATCACAGAGCAAACTATTACTTTGGCAAAAATCGCAGCTTTAGTGGTTCAGCAGAAACTAGTAACTGCTGTTATTGGTGAGGGCAATAGTGGCACGATAATTCGAGACTTTAATGATTATTTGTTTCTTTCTCCTCAACAAAAAGCGATGACTCAGATGAATACTTTTTTCAATACTGTGAGTCGTGGTCGGTTGTCATCGTTAAATTATGAAGGAGTTGGGCCAAATTATGATGCTTATTTGGTTGCGCAAGCCCGGCAAGCAATTGGCGGACAAAATTTTGTGACCAATATTCAATCTCAAGTTACGGATCCGCGAAGAATGTTTGCGGATGGGAATATGAAAGGCATTATGTCCTTTGTGCAATGCGCAAATAACCCCGCTTGTTTTACAATGGTGGCTAGTCAGAAATATAACGCGGAATTTGCCAGAGCTCAGGAAATTGCTAAAACTCAAAATGTGAATGGTTTTATGCCAAAGATTACCAATGGTCGGATTACTCAGCCAGCGGCTATCGCACAGAATGCTCTGCTTCAAATTGACCAATTGGGCACCCAAATTATTATGAATGCTGGTGCGGGTCAAACAACTGAAGCGGCACTTTATCAAATTGGAGAGGGGGTAGCAATTAGCACCGCGGCTAGACTTACGAATTATGGAATTTCTGATGAAGCTGGGAAGGAATCCTTGCGAAATAAGAATGATCAGTTTCCATTTAGTTTGGCCTATAGTAATAATGGTTTAGGTTTCAGTGCGGGTGGGGTAACGGTTAATACTGGTTTGGCTTCATATAATGGTAGTGTTCAAATCGGGAACACCACTGCATGTCTTCAGGCTGCCGCAAATGGTAATGGGGATACTTTCGTTATGATAAATGGAACTAAAACTGCTTGTCCAAAAACTGCTGGCTCTAGTTTGAAAGCTCCCTCAATTGGTTGTATGGATGGCATTGCTGGTAATGCTGTTTGTCAGACGCAATGCGACGGCTCTCCGACTTGCAAAGGAGCTAAATCAATATGCTCAAATAATGCTTGCGTGATAAGATAAATTTAAATATTTTAGTGTTGGCAATAAAAAAAGCATCGAGAATGACTTGATGCTTTTTTGTTATTTAAAATGGTGGGTTTATGCAGACTCGAACTGCAGACCTCTACAATGTCAATGTAGCGCTCTAACCAACTGAGCTATAAACCCTTGGGAATTTTTTTAAAACTAGACTGTTTCTGGAATTGAAACTTCATCTTCAACTATTGCAATAGGGGTTAATTTTTCTTCGGAAATTTTTTCCATGGAAATTTGGGAGAAAAAATCAAGCCAGACGGCCTGCAAAAAAACATTAAACAATGAAAGCCCGAAAGTAATCAAAATTAAGCCAAGCATAATTAAAAATAAAGTGACCCCCGAAAGGATTGGGCTGTGGGTATTGATAATGATGGGTAATATGATTAAGAAAAGCAGGGCTAAAAGTAGAAAGAGGATTCCAATAGCACAAATTAAAGCAAATGTCGCAATGGCGAGCATTAGTAGGCTTGCTTTGGTATTTTTTTTAAATAAGTCATAGGAAAATTCCAGGGCATTTTTAAAGTTAAGATCGCCAAGGATAATGAATAGATAGCTGTATTTTCTGAGAAAAAATGCCAAAAAAAGGAGGGAGGCAAAAATAAGACTAGCAAGAGTGAGGCTAGAAATGGCAAATGTTGTTGCCTTCAGGGAAAATAGGCTGGTGACTGGTAAGGATAAAAGAAAAAAAACAACTAGCAAGCCAGTGCCAAGAAAAAAATCGAGCCAAACCAGTCTTCCGAAATAATGAAACATTTCTTTGATGATTTCAAGAGCTTTCTTTTGTTTGTATAGGGCTGGGTTTCGCAGGCCACGGATTATGGATGCGGTACTTAGATTTCTAAGGGTATAGGTGAAGAAAATAAATAAGATAATGGGGAATAGGAGTGATTGTTTTTCTGTGGCGTCGAATAATAGCAAGGGTGTATCGTTTTTGGAAAGGATGTTTTGGTTGATGCTCAAATTTTCTAGCAAGCTACCGAGGAAAACAAAAAAACCAAAAAGCCAAAGGAATTTGTTTCTCCAGGTTGACCAGAAGGCGCTTGTCAGGATTTCTCGATAATCAATTTTTTGCATAACAAAAGACCGTTAGTTTTTTTGGGTTTTTGGTGGGTTATTCTTGACTCAGACCTACAATTTCATCGAACTCTTCTTTTTCGAGAGTTTCATTTTCCAAAAGATAGGCCACAATTTTTTTCAGAATGTCACTTTTTTCAGTCAGCATTTTTTCAGCTGTTTTGGCTGCTTGCTCGATGAAGATAGAAACTTGATTGTCAATGGCTTGGGCAGTACTTTCGGCATAATCTTTTTCTTCATGCATTTCGCGACCCAAGAAAACCAATTCTTCTTTTTTGCCGAAGGTGCGTGGCCCAAGTGGGCTCATGCCATAGCGAGTGACCATGGCGCGTGCCATATGGGTGGCTCTTTCCAAATCATTAGAAGGTCCCGTGGTTACATCACCACAATAGAGTTTTTCGCTCACATGTCCACCGAGCAGAGTGGCTAATTCATCGATAAAATAGGCCTTAGAATGCAAATGCCGGTCTTCAGTCGGAGCGGAAAGGGTGTAGCCACCAGCTTGTCCACGGGCAATGATGGAAACTTTTTGCACTGGGTCAGCGTTTGGAAGCAAGGCTGCAATAAGAGCATGTCCTGCTTCATGGTAAGCAACAATTTCTTTTTCTTTTTGATTAACCACGCGACTTTTTCTTTCTGGTCCAAGAATCACTTTTTCAATGGCTTCTTTGAGCTCTGGGCCTGCAATTTCTTTTTTCTCGCGTCTAACAGAAAGGATGGCAGCTTCATTTACCAAGTTTGCCAAATCTGCCCCTGAAAAACCAGAAGTTCGCTCAGCCAATTGATGAATATCAATGCCTTTGGCCATTGGTTTGTTTTGCATATGAATTTTGAGAATTTCTTCGCGTTCTTTGATATCAGGCAAATCCATGGTAACTCGGCGATCAAAGCGACCTGGACGAAGAAGGGCTGGATCTAAAACATCTGGTCGGTTGGTGGCTGCAATTACGATTACACTAGTTTCATTTTCAAAGCCATCCATTTCTACTAAAATTTGATTCAGCGTTTGTTCTCTTTCGTCATGACCACCACCCAGTCCTGCGCCACGATGACGACCAACGGCGTCAATTTCATCAATAAAGACAATGGCAGGGGCACTTTTTTTGGCTTGTTTGAAAAGATCTCGCACACGACTGGCTCCAACCCCCACGAACATTTCCACGAATTCGCTTCCGGAAATATTGAAAAATGGTACGCCGGCTTCACCAGCCACAGCGCGCGCCATCAGGGTTTTTCCGGTTCCTGGTGAACCCAAAAGCAAAACTCCTTTGGGAATTTTTGCGCCTACTTCAATGAATTTTTTTGGATGTTTCAGAAATTCCACGATTTCACCAAGTTCTTCTTTGGCTTCTTTGGCTCCTGCAACATCTGCAAAGGTGGTGCGTTTCTTTTTGTCTTTTGGATCAGTCATTCTGGCTTTACTGAGGCCAAAAGAAAGAGCCTGAGAGTTGCCTTTTTGAGCTTGTTTGAGCATAAACCAAATGAAAACTGCCACCAAGAGAAAGGGCAACAAGAATGGCAAAATTACTCCTTGCAAAAAGGCATCCCAACTGGAGGCTTGTTTGATGTCAATTTTGACGCTTTTGGTTTTTTCTTTGTCAACGCCGTAGTTGCTCAGGGATTCAGTCAGTGAACTTTGCGCTTCTTTGACGGATTTTTCTTTGGTTCCATCGAGCAAGTTGATGATCAAACTGTTGCTTTCAACCGCAATATCCTTGACTTTGCCATCGTTGATTTGGTTGGCGAGTTCGCTGAGGGAGACTTCAATTGGTTTTTGGGTTGGGGTACTATACAAAACCATTAAACCTGAGATTAGCAGAAACAAAAAAACCACGATTGCAATGTTTTTGAGCAATTTTTCCATAATTTTGAATTTAGCAGGAGTTATGCGTTTACTCTTTCAGCTTTTTACAAATATGTATCTTTTTACTTGTCTTACATTCGCTGGTGCTCATACGAAAGCCGTAAAAAAATAATATTTGTAAAAAGCTGAAAAATAAAAAAGTGAAACGCGTAAACTGTATTTATTAATTTTATTTAGCAGAATATTTCAATGGTAGCACCTTTTTTGGAGATTTTCAAGCCCCCGATGCTTGCATTTTGGGTTTTGCTTTTGGGGCTTTTGATGATTTTTCGGAGCTCTTCAATTTGTTGAAAAGAAAAATCTTGACTTTGCTTGCATAAGGCGCAAAAAATTTGTCTCAGGGCTTGTCTTTGAATTGCGGGTGGTAACGCCAAAAAGGATTCTTCAGTGAAAACAGCTTTTTCTTTTTTGAGAATAGTTTTGACGAAGGTTGTCGCTGTTTTGGAAATAAAAGCATAATCATCTGCAATGGAATAGGAAAGCGTGCTGAGCGTTTCTGAAATAGCGGGGTTGAAATCTTTTTCCAGCAGGGGGATTAGCTGGTTGCGAATTTTGTTGCGCGTAAAGTCGTTTTGATTGTTGGTTTTGTCCAAGCAAAAGGGCACTTCATTTTCTTTTAGATAGTTCAAGATTTCTTGGCGACTGGTTTGGAGAAGTGGTCGGATGATTTTTTCTGTTTTTGGTTTCATGGCGCTCAAGCCATTGAGCCCTGCGCCACGCAAAAGTTTCAATAGCACAGTTTCGGCTTGATCGTTTTGATTGTGTCCCACGGCAATAAGATCAAAACCGAGTTGTTGGCGAAGTTTTTCAAAATAGGCGTAACGAATTTCGCGCAGGGCGTTTTCCAAATTTCCTTCGTAAGCAGTCTTTTTTGGCTTCAATCTGTTGACTTTGAGGCCGTGTTTTTTTCCAAGTGCTTGCACGAAAAGTTCATCAGCTTTTGAATCTTGTCCGCGCAGGCCATAGTTGACATGGGCAATTTGAAGCTGAAAATTGTATTTTTTGGCCAAAAAAACCAGCATTTCCAAAAGGCAAACGCTATCCGGTCCGCCTGAAACACCAACCAAGATTTTGGAATCTTTTTTCCAGAGATCTTCTCGGTGCGCAAAATTTTGAATTTTTTTGATAAACTGAGCCATTATTTTAGAACCATATGTAAATTATAGTTTTCAGAAATTAAGCTGGAAATTTTTACTTCCCTTGTTTGCTTTTTAGGACACACTCTTTGGTCAGGAACTATGACCAAATCGCTCAGTACTCGCTCTCGCTCATAATGGTCTAAAAAGCAAACAAGCTCGTA
>JBAXHR010000060.1:0-6470 GCA_037138835.1 Candidatus Moraniibacteriota bacterium
AAAATATGCTATAATAAAAAGGTATCAACACTCGATACTTTTATATTTATAAATTATATGGAAAGCAATCAAAATCCTGAAAACCACATTGCTATTTTCAAGGGCAAATCTATCAGGAAAATCATTTTTCAAAAAGAATGGTGGTTTTCCATTTTGGATATAATCCAAGTCATAACAGATAGCCCACATCCCAAAACATATTGGGCAAAAATGAAAGAGCGGGATAAATCATTATCTGAACCGTTCCCTTTTTGGGAACAGTTGAAATTGCTTGCTGAAGACGGTAAGATGCGCGAAACTGATTGTGCTAACACTGAGGGCTTGTTTCGAATTATTCAAAATATTCCTTCGCCTAAAGTTGAGCCATTGAAGCGTTGGCTGGCTAAAGTGGGATATGAAAGAATTCAAGAGGTGGAGAATCCTGAACTTGCTAGCAAGCGTACAAGATTATTGTATAAACTCAAAGGTTATTCTGAGGAATGGATTGAAATGCGTATGCGAGGAATTGCAATTCGTGAAGAGTTGACTGACGAGTGGCAAAAAAGAGGCGCAAATTACAAGCAAGATTATGAAATTTTGACTGCCGAAATATCTCAAGCTACTTTTGGACTCAAGCCAAATGAATACAAAAAAATCAAAGGCTTGAAACAGCAGAATCTGCGTGACCATATGGATGACTTCGAACTCATTTTGACTATGCTTGGTGAGCGAACGACAAAGGAAATCCACAAAACCAAGGATTCTAAGGGTTTGCAAAAATTGAAAGACGATGCTCGTCTTGGCGGCGAAGTAGCTGGCTCTGCTAGAAAACAAATTGAAAGAAGAATTGGCAGGCCAGTTGTTTCAGAAAAGAATTTTTTGAAATCCAATGGCAAGAAAAAACTCAAGGATTAGCTTTACTTTCACGCAAATGAAAAATAGTGTATAATAAAAGGAGATAGAAAAGAAAAAATTAACCTGAAATTTTATGCAAAATAAGCAAGGAAATATAAAGATGTTTGCAATTGTTGGCGTCATTGTTGCTGTGAGCGTTGGTTTGATCGCTTGGTTTTTTGTAACCAAAACTAGGGTGCCAGCTACGCAAATTGTCCCAACGCAACCAATTGCGCAAGTCGCGCAACCCCAGTCGGATAGTAATGCAATTCCAGCTGATTGGCAGACTTATACAAATGAAAAATATGGGTTTAGCTTCAAATATCCCGCAACAGGTTATGAATTTCATGTAGGAAGACCATCGATTTATGCCGATGAGCCACAATTCTTTGTAAAAAATTCTAATGATTCAGATGAAGGTTATTATACATTCGCTTTAGATGTTTCACCAAATGATACGCAAAAAGAGTTTGAAGCTCGAATTAAGGAATTTCAAAAAAATGGTAAATATTCTGTCGCAACAGCTGTAGGTGGAAAACCTGCATATAAACATATTTATGATGAAGTAGTGATTTATTTTATTTTGGATAATGGAAACTTCTTTACTTTTAGATGCAAAAATAATGATATTGGAGAAAAAATTCTTTCAACTCTGAAATTCACAAACCAGTCAGCTGAAACTGTGAATTGGCAGACATATAAGAATATACCATATGGTTTTCAATTAACATTTCCTGAAAGTTGGAAAGGCTATACTGTCGGTGACGCTACTTTCAAACATGAACTTGATATTTCTTTTAATGTCGGTGGGAAAAATGGGTTTAATATATTTTCTTTGAGTAGCGTTCCTGTTAAATATAAAAATGATATGGTTATTCCTGATCAAGGATGTATTATTGGTCAGATTGATAAATTTGTAATTCTTGCCACTGAGTGTTGCAAAGGAGTGCAAACAACTGCTAAAACTGATCCATTTGATGATTTTCAAAAGGCAAGATGTGCTGAGGTTCCATCAATTTTGAAAACATTTGAAATCATAAATTAAATAGATTCGCAGTCAGCGGGACTAAAATAATTAAAAACTTTTAAGTCAAAACAAAAAAATGTTAAAGTTTGAAAATGTTTCCAAAATTTATCCCGGCGATTTCGTGGCTTTGGAAGATGTCAATTTGACCATTGAGCAAGGAGAATTTGTCTCAATCATTGGGCACAGTGGCGCGGGCAAATCAACTTTGCTGAAGTTGCTTTATGCCGAAGAACAACCCACAAATGGGGTGGTGTCTTTCAATGAGCGTTCTTTGGACTCGATCAATCGCAAGCATTTGCCTTTTTATCGTCGCAATGTGGGCACGGTTTTTCAAGATTTCAAATTGCTTCCGCAAAAAACTGCTTATGAAAATGTGGCTTATGCTTTGGAAGTGGCCGGTGAAAGTGATGAGGACATCGCTGAAATGGTGCCAGAAATTTTGGACATCGTGGGGATGAGTAGCAAAATGAGCAAATATCCGCGTCAACTTTCTGGTGGCGAACAACAACGCGTCTGCATGGCGCGCGCCTTGGTGCACAATCCTTTGGTGATCATTGCTGATGAGCCGACGGGAAATTTGGATCCGACTTCGACTTGGGAGATTGTTCAATTGTTGGTGAAAATCAACAGTCTTGGCACGACTATTTTGCTGGCGACGCACAACAAAGTGATTGTGGACAAACTCAATCGTCGGGTGATTGAAATTGATGATGGCAAAATTGTGCGCGACACGCAAAACGGCAAATACACAAGCGTGAGGGCTCACAATAACTCCAAAGCGGAGATTCAAGCCATATAAAATTAACAAGAAATATTTTATCATAAAAAAAGACTTCAATTGATATGACGAACACAAAAATCAAAAAACTGCAAAGAACTTTCAAGGAGGGCTTGGACAATTTCAAACGAAATGGTTGGCTCAGTTTTGCCACGGTCAGTGTGTTGGCAATTTCACTTTATATCATCAGTGTCACTTTGATTATTGGGGTGGCTTCCAATATGGTACTGAAAAATGTGCAAGACAAAATCAATGTCAGCGTTTATTTCAATTCAGATATTGAGGATGCAAAAATTCAGGAAATCAAGGAGAAGCTTGGCAGTTTTCAGGAAATCAAGTCCATTGAGTTTGTTTCCAAAGAGAAAGCGCTGGAACAATTCAAGAAACTTAGCAATAACAATCCTTCCATCACGCAAGCGCTGGATGAAATTGGCGACAATCCACTCTTGTCAGCTTTGGTTATCAAGGCCAAAAGTCCCGAGCAATATGAAATTATCACCAAGGCTATTGAGAGTTCAGTTTTTGCGCAGGATGTGAACAAAATTGATTATGTTGAAAACAAAACGGCGATTGAGAGATTGCAATCCATCATTAAATTGGTTGAGCAAGTTGGGTTGACGCTCGGCATCGCGTTTATTTTTATTGGGGTGTTGATCACCTTTAATGCGATTCGCTTGACAATGTATGCTCACAAACAAGAGTTTGAAATTATGCGCCTTGTGGGAGCTTCAAACACTTACATCAAGATGCCATTTTTGTTTGAGGGAATTTTTTATGGGATTTCTTCGGCGTTCGTGGTGATGCTGACGCTGTTTGGCACTTCCAAATTCTTGGCGCCGATTACACAAGGGAGCATTGCGGGTGGGGACATTCTGGATTTTTATCTGCACAATTTCTTGCTTATTTTTGCTGGTTTATTGATTGCTGGCGTGATTCTTGGTACGCTTAGTGCCACGATTGCCATTAGACGCTATTTGAAGATATAAATATTTTGATAAGGGCTCATACGCAATTTATGGTTCCAGCCAAAGACTATCTCTGAATTTTTACGAGCTTGTTTGCTTTGGGGGACTTATGAGCGAGAGCGAGTACCGAGCGATTGGTTATAACTCCTAACCAAGAAGCGTGCCCCAAAAAGCAAACAAGGGAAGTAAAAATTGCTGACTTAGTTTCCTAGAACTCTATATTGCGTATGACCCTTGATAAGTTTTCCAAGTCCAAGAAAAAGCTTTATGCTAAGCCATTTTTTGGACTAAAATCTAAAGTTAGTTTTGTGGGCTTGACTTTTTTCTTACTGTGTGATATAATACACAGTTATAGAAATTGGTTCTTTCTATGAAAGAGTTTTAAGGAATGTTTTCTTTAAGGGATAATAATTATCCTATTGGCTTTGTGTTCATCGAGCTAATAAAATCAAAAAGCTTCATTGCGACAGCTGTCGTGATAAAAGGAAGTCTTGGCGATATGATTAAAGGCAAAAACATTCTTTGGTGGTACGGCTGATGGGAAATTAGTAAGAGGATTTGAATACGCGAAGTATTCTTAACCTCATTTACTCCCCATCAGTCTTTTTTTGTTTATTTTTTTATCTTTCTCTCTTGCTTTTTTGAGCTAAAATGCTACAATTGAAAAATTAAAAGGGCTGTTTGGCTTAACTATCTTTCTGTCAAAATATGGATTTTCAACAAATTTTGGGTGGATTCAAGCAGGCGATTGATCAGCAATTGAGTCAATATTTTGAGACTATCATCGATGATATTTCACACAAAGATCCACTTTTGGCAAAGGCACTTTTGCAAACCCAAAAAATAGCACTCGCTGGTGGCAAAAGAATTCGCGGGGCGCTTTTGCAAACTGCCTATTTCGGCGCAGGTGGCAAGGAAAAAGAGAAGATTTTGCAAGTGGCTTGTGCAATCGAATTGCTTCATCTTTTCTTTTTGATTCATGATGACATCATTGACAAAGGCAATTTGAGACACGGCGAGCAGACCTTGCAGAATTTTTTTGCCAAGGAACAGGGCGGGGAAAAAGCTGATTTACACTACGGCAATTCAATGGCGTTGATTGTGGGCGACCTGCTTTTCGCCAAGGCCAACGAGCTTATCTTGCAAGCTGGTTTTGCAGAGGGGCGAACGCTGAAGGCTTTGCAATATTTGCAGAGCTTGGTGGCCACGACAATTCTTGGTCAGACTCAGGACATTTCAATTGAATTTGGAGATCAGATTACGGTTGAAAAAGTGCTTGAAATGTATGAACACAAAACTGCGCAGTACACTTTCGCAGGGCCTTTGCAGTTGGGTTTGATTTTGGCAGGCAAGGAAAGTGAAACTGAAATAGTGGAAATTTTTGCTCAATATGCTAGTGCAATTGGCAAGGCTTATCAAATTCAAGATGATTTGCTGGGAGTTTTTGCTGACAGTCGAAAACTTGGCAAGTCGACAGTTTCAGATATTGAAGAAGGAAAGCAATCTTTGCTCGTGGTTTTTGCCAAGCTCAAAGCTGATGAATTGGACAAGGGAAAAATGACGGAACTTTTGGGCAGAAAAAATTTGACTGAAAATGAGATTGCGCGCTTTAAAGACATTTTGATTCGGACAGGTGCCAAGCAAGAAGCTGTTTTATTGGCGGAGCAATATTTGAAAATAGGCAAGCAAGTGCTTGAAAAAGTTTCACTTGACGATGAAGCCAAATTTTTTCTGATGGCGCTGGTGGAATATTTAGAGGGAAGAGAGACTTAATAAATCCCCACGAAAATACTAATCTTGTACCTGCCTACCTGCCTACCGGACAGGCAGGCCGGGCAGGCAGGCGAATATACTAATGTTTTTGCGGGGAATGATGAAATTGATTCGTATATTAGTAAAGGATTAGTAAATTAGCGGGGGATAACTAATTTTATTTTTTACAATGTTTTTTAATGGAAAATTAAATTAAGCGTAAAAGAATATGTTGCGTAGAAAGAAAACTCGAAAAATCAAAATTGGCAGTTTGGAGCTTGGAGGAAATGCGCCGATTGTGATACAATCAATGTGCACGACTGACACGCGCGATGTGCGGGCGACTGTCGCACAAATCAAACAACTGCAAAAAGCTGGTTGCGAGTTGGTGCGTTTGGCGGTGCCTGATTTGGTGGCGGCCAAGGCAATTGCCAAAATCAAAAAGCAAGTTTCTGTGCCTTTGGTGGCGGACATTCATTTTTCGCCAGAGCTAGCGATGGTGGCGATGGAAGGTGGCATTGACAAATTGCGAATTAACCCAGGCAACATTGGTAGCGAAGAGAAAATAAAAATGGTGGTGCTGGAAGCCAAGAAAAGAAAAATTCCAATTCGCATTGGCGTTAATGGCGGTTCGTTGGAAAAAGATATTTTGAAAAAATATCAGGGCAAGGTGACGGCCGAGGCAATGGTGGAATCCGCGATGAGGCACATTGCGATTTTGGAAAAATATGGTTTTCGCGAGATTGCCATTTCGCTGAAGGCTTCAGATGTGGCGCGCACAGTACAGGCTTATCGTTTGCTTTCAGCAAAAGTGAATTATCCTTCGCATATCGGCGTGACGGAAGCGGGCACGATTTTCAGAGGCACAATTGTTTCTGCCATTGGTTTGGGCATTTTGCTTTATGAGGGAATTGGCGACACTTTGCGAGTTTCGCTCACAGCTGATCCAGTGGAAGAAGTGAAAGTGGCTTGGGAAATCTGCAAAGCGCTGGGACTGCGAAGAAGAGGCATCACAGTGACAAGTTGTCCAACTTGTGGACGCACGGAAATTGATTTGATTGCTTTGGCAAAAAAA
>JBAXHR010000061.1:0-6454 GCA_037138835.1 Candidatus Moraniibacteriota bacterium
AACCAAGAATGCGCGTCCTAAGAAGCAAACAAGGGAAGTAAAAATTGCTGACTTAATTTCATAGAACCCTATATTGCGTATGACCCATAACCCGCAACTTAAATTATTTTCGCATTACCTACATCATTAAAATCTCCCCCACCTCTCTCCCGCATTTTTCCCAAGAAAATCTTTGGACATTTTCAAGACCTTTTTTGATTAGGTCTTTTTTCAGTTTTTCATCTGAAATAATTTTCCAAACTGCCTCGGCAATTTCGGTGGCGCTGTTTGGATCAACCAAGAGCGCCGAGCGAGTGTTGCCTAAACTTTTGTCATCCTGAACTTGTTTCAGGATCTGAGCTCGGCTACTAGATTCCGGATCAAGTCCGGAATGACAGGCTACAACCTCTATAATAGACGAATTATTGCTCGCCACCACAGGGCAACCCACACTTTGCGCTTCCAAGATTGGAATTCCAAAACCCTCATACTGCGTTGGAAACACAAACACCTCAGCATCCTTAAGCAACTCCCATTTTTCCTGCTCAGAAATAAAACCAGTCAAAATAATTTGGTTGTTGTATCTTGATGTTTGAATCTTGTTTTGGATTTTCTCAAAGCCAAAACCAGGCTTTCCTGCCAAAACTAATTTATGTTCAATGGCATATTTCTCTTTCAAAATTTCAAAAGCTTCCACGATTTTGCCAATATTTTTCCGCTCCTCAATCCGACCGAGAAATAACAAGAAAGGCATGGAGCATAAATCATGGAGCATAGAACATTTTTGGTCATCACGATCAGCCCTGGGCGGAGTGGAAAATGAGGGGCATAGTAAAGCTCTGGAGTTGCCTGTCTGATTACATCCTCGCAAAGACAGAAATTCGCATGCCGTATCATGTTTAAATGTTTTGATGTTTAAATGATTAGATGATTCATATCCCTCATACACCACTGCAATTTTCTCGGCGGGCACTTTATATAATCGCATCAAATCCTGCTTGGTGTTTTCCGACACGGCAATAATTTTGCGCGCCCACTGGCAAGATTTTTTGATGGTCAGGCGCATATAAAAACGCGCAAAAGCTGAATATGCCTGGGGACAAAATTCATATTCCAGACCGTGAATCGTCACGATGGTATTTTTCGGATGAAAAAGTGGCACAGTGTGCGCAGGCACAAACAAAGTGTCGACTGGGTGAAGTAGCATTTCCAACGAAAGTCCGCCCTGCGTCCAAAAAAATGGCCATTTGATAATCTTGATTTTCCAATTTTTGGGAAGCTCAAAATCAAGCGCCTCAGAGGCTAAGCCTCCTATAGGAGGCTTAGCCTCTTTATGATTACGCACATACAAAAAAACTTCTGCGAAATTCAATTCGTTCCTCAGTTTTTTGATCACTTGATAGGCATATTCCTCAATGCCCGTGCGATTTTTCAAAAACGCCCGCGAGGCGTCGATCCCAATTTTCATATAACCGATACGAAACTACGAAATTAATACGAATCTACGAATTTCTATATTTTTGTATTTCGCATTTTGATTTGCACCATTGCGAAGTGCGTAGGCAAAAAACGAGCGATGAGCGTTAAGAAATTTTCAGCGAGCTTTTTCAGCAGAAAAAGTGCAGCGGGAATTTTAGCGAAGAGTGAAGTTTTTGCCCCAGCAACAAGCACGGTGCGATTTTCTTTTGTAACTTTTCTTTCTAAAAAGAAAAGTTAGCACTGTATTGTTCTAAATTACCTCCCTATTCAAAGCTAATCGCAAAAAATAATAAGATATTATTTGGCCAGCATTATCGTCCTCTTATAAATCTCCAAATTATCCAAGGAAATTCCAATCCCTTTGATCACGCAAAAAAGTGGATCGTCAGCCACATAGCAAGGCACGCCAATCGTTTTCGTGATCAGTTGATCAAGATTACGCAAAAGCGCTCCCCCACCAGACAAAATCATCCCTTTGTCCATAATGTCCGCCGCCAATTCCGGTGGCGTTTCTTGAAAAACTTTTTTAATCGCATTGATCACTTCCCTGAGTTCATCTTGCAACGCTTCCGTGATTTCATTGGAAGAAATCTTGACTGTCTTTGGCAAGCCCCCCATCAAATCGCGTCCACGAATTTCCATCTGTTCTTCTTTCACCTGCGCAATCGCACTGCCTATTTCTTTTTTGATATCCTCCGCCGTGCGGTCGCCAATCGCCAAGCCATATTTGCGCTTGATAAAATCAGAAATTGCCTGATCAAAGCGATTTCCGCCCACTCTTGCGCTGTGCGCTGCCACAATGCCACCCAGTGAGATAACCGCAATCTCTGATGTTCCACCCCCGATATTGATGATCATGTTGCCTTGGGCATTGTGGATCGGAATTCCAGCCCCAATGGCTGCCAAAAGGGGTTCTTTCACGACATACGCGGACTTGGCACCTGCTTTGACGGCCGCATCAATCACCGCGCGCCGTTCCGTGGAAGTCACGCCCGCGGGAATTGAAATCATAATTTCTGGCCGCACAATGCGAACTTTGCCCATCACTTTGTTGATGAAATAGCGCAGCATCGCTTCAGTCACGCGATAGTCCGCAATCACGCCGTCTTTCATCGGCCGTGAGGCCACAATCGTGTCTGGCGTGCGTCCCAACATTTCGCGCGCGTCATTGCCGACCGCCAACACAATATTCTCGGTCGGCGAAACTGCCACCACCGAAGGTTCGTTGATCACAATGCCTTTGCCAGGAATGAACACCAAAGTATTCGCCGTCCCCAAATCAATTCCAATTTTTCGTATAAACATGCCAGTTTTCTCAAAATTAATATTTTGCTAGAAAAATGAGCATCCCGCACAAATTCTCTAGTAAAACTTTTGAGTATATTTTAATAAAGCCGATAGGCGTTTAGTTTAACAAAACAATTTATTATCCACAATCTCCCATGAATTTGGTGCGGGATTTCCAAATAGTTAATAGTCAAAATACAATAAACAATTTTTACAATTTTATATATTTCTTCTCCAAATAATTTTTTATTGCCTCCCTAGTCATTGACGATAATTTTCTAGGAAGTTTTTTTAAGCTAAACCATTGTATATCATCAAATTTATGGGGTTCCATGATGCGAGCCGTACCTGATTTAATACTGCCTAAATAATTAAAACCGACCCAATGTTGACCATCTTTTTTCATAATACTATCCGCATGCGGAAGATAACCCCAAATATCAAGCCGAACTCCAATTTCTTCGAGAATTTCCCTTTTCATAGCCGCCATTGCCTTTTCGCCATAATCCAAAGCACCTCCCGGCTTGTTCCAATACCCTACTTCGTTTTTAGAATTATTGCTTCGTCTAATTAAAAGCGTTTCATTTTTCTCATTTAAAATCAGCACACCACCGCCAACCCCAATATGCGTCTTGCCAGCTTTGCACTCGCATTTTTTATTTCCCTTTTCCATAAAATTCTAAAATTAAAAAATCCTTGTCATGCTGAACTTGTTTCAGCATCTACTCTCTCAGCTTCACAATACTGCCCGTAAGCGAGATTCCTGAACTAAATTCAGGACAGGCTCTGAAACAATTTCCCTCCAGAGGCAGACAAGCAGGATGACATTTTATTATTATTGATTATCATTCGTTACCAACTGATTACTAGTTACCGATTACTGATTACCGATTACTAGTTACCGATTACTAACTGCTTTTCCGCTCAATCTCCGCGCCCAATTTTTGCAGGCGCTCTTCAATTTTTTCATAACCTCGGTCAACTTGATAAATTTCTTCAATTTTCGTGGTGCCTTCAGCGCAAAGCGCAGCAATGATGAGTGAAGCCCCCGCGCGCAAATCAAAGCTTTTGATTGCCCCGCCTTTCAATTTGGTCGGGCCTGCAATCACCGCTTGATGAGGATTTAGCACAGTGGCGTTGGCACCCATTTTTTCCAGCTCGCTCAAATAATTGAAACGCCCTTCAAAAATCGTGTCAAAAATCATGGTCTCGCCCACTGCCTGCGTTGCCAACACGCCCAAAGGTTGTTGCACATCTGACGGTACCCCTGGATAAGTTCGCGTGTCAATTTTTTCAATCGCCACCAAATTTTCCGTTGGCACCACTTCAATCAATTCATTTTCGATTTTGAAATTTGCCCCAAATTGCTTCAAGCGCTCCAGCACGATGTCCAAATCAGCTTCTCTCGCACCTTGCACTTTGATGGGACTTTTGGTCGCTACTCCCAAAATCAAAAAAGTGGCCGCTTCATTTGCATCAGGAATAATGGTATGTTGCGCCCCTCCCAAGTTCTCACTGCCGACGATTTCCAAAGTATGCGTGCCAAGCCCAGAAATTTGTGCGCCAAGTGAGATCAAAAATTTTCCCAAATCTTGCACATGCGGTTCGCCAGCCGCGATTTTCAAAATGGTTTTTCCAGGTAGGCTTGCCGCCAACATCATGGCATTTTCGGTGGCTGTGACGGAAAACTCTCGCAAAACCACTTTGCCAGCTTTGCGCCTGCTGGCATCGATCAAATAGCAATGATCATCCTGCGTGATTTTGACGCCCATCTTTTCCAGCGCGTCAAAATGCGTGCCAACTGGTCGCTTGCCAATCACGCAACCGCCAGGATGCGCAATCTTGAATTTGTCTGCGCGCGCACTCAGTGGCCCGAGGAGCAAAATTGAAGAACGCAATTTTTTGACTGTTTGCAAATCAATTTTGCTGGCATCCAAATTTTTGGCGCAAATTCGCACTGTGCGCTCACCTTCCCAAGTCACACAAACCCCCATGCTTTCAATGATTTCCAACATTCGGAAAACATCTTCAATGAGTGGAATGTTTGAAATGACGCATTCTTGCTTGGTCAAAAGGGTCGCTGCCAAAATTGGCGTCGTCGCATTTTTGCTTCCGCGGACTTCAATTGTCCCACTGAGTTTTTTTCCGCCCCTGATTTCAAAATATTCCATAAAAATCGAATTGTCATTCTGAGCGCAGCTTCATTGCTTTTAAGAGCAATGAAGCGAAGTCGAAGAATCTGAGCCCAGATCTTTCGACTTCGTTTCTCCCACCTTAGGTGGGAGAAACTACGCTCAAGATGACATTTAAAAAAAGCCCATTTTAGCCAATAAATCCTTAAAAATACCCTAAATAGAGTATATTTCAATTCGAGTTAAAATTCAAGCCCCACGACACATCTCGTCGATCGACGACTTCTGTCACGAAATTTTTGGCAAAAAAAGATCGAACACTACCGCAGGTTTAAGTTTATAACTTGAGCTTGCGAAGTTTTCAAAAAAAATATCACTCGCGAACAATGTGGGATAGATTACAAATCTGCGACTGCAAAAAATAAAAAACCCAGATTTGCGCAAACAAATCTGGGAAATAAGAACAAAATAAATTCCAATGATTAATCAGTATTTAGAATTATTCAGGAGTTGGAATTATCAACTGAGCATGAGGGAGCGGTGACCGAAGTAGTTCAAAATAGTCCTCACAATGTTTCATAACATCAATGTGACCATTGAGGAAATGCGTATAAATTTCAACCAAGATTACCTTTCCTTGCTCCTTAAAAAAGAAGAAGTTTCCAGAACACTTACCATTTAATAGCTCACACTTTTTCATGAAGAAGCATGCAATCTGAGATTTATTCGCACATACGCTTTCCACGCCAACACCTCCAAAAGATTTTAAGATATCTGCCCATGTGCTACCACTATTTATTCCGTGAATAGAAAATTTATTATTTTTTCGCACATCAACGACAGTATCGGTTAAATTAAGAATGTACTGCAAGTTGGCGTCCTTTGATTCCTCTGGAACATCAGACTCATCGAGAATAAAAGGCTTAACTAAGGCATCAGAGAGGAAGGGATTATTTTTCATGATTCATTTATTTGTAATGTTAAAGAAAGAAACTACATTTATATCCATCATAAATCTTTTAAAGTTTTAGTCAATGGCTATGGTGTTTTTTTCTTTTAGCTAAGCCTTTTCCTTGACAAACCTCTGAAACAAATCTCCTTTTTCTTCAAAGTTTTTCCAGACGCTGTAACTTGGGGAAGCGGTGGAAAGCAAACAGATGGAATTTTGGGGAGTGTGCGCAAAAGCAAACGCCACGGCCTCGGCCATGTCGGAAGTTTCAAGGATATTAAAACCCTGGCGATTTTTCAAAATTCGCTGGCCACTGTCAGGAAACAGCACCACATTTTTGATTTTGCATTGATGCAATTTTTTCTCCAACTGCGCAAAATCATAGCCACGATCTTGGCCGCCCAAGAAAATGGTGCCAATGTTTGGCAAAGTTTCCAGTGCTTGAATAGTTGATTGTGGCGTTGTGGAAATGGCGTCGTCAAAAAAATCAACTCCGCGGAAACGCCCAACAAATTCCAAGCGATGTGGCAGAGGCTGAAATTTCTGCAAAGCTCGTGCAATCACCTCAGCGGAAATCTCGAATTGCTTGGCCACTGCCACCGCCGCTGCGATATTGGCTTGGTTATGC
>JBAXHR010000062.1:0-6409 GCA_037138835.1 Candidatus Moraniibacteriota bacterium
GGCATGGATTGAGAATGAAACAATCTGGCTTTCTCAGAATCAAATAGTGGAGCTTTTCCAATCCAGTAAAGCAAATGTCAGTGAACACGCAAAGCATATTTTTCAAGAGGGCGAACTCAGTCGAGAATCAGTTGTTCGGAAATTCCGAACAACTGCCACAGATGGCAAACAATATGATGTTGAGCATTATAATCTTGATATGATAATTTCGCTTGGGTATAGAATAAAATCTTTGGTGGCTACCAAATTTCGAATTTGGGCGACGAGGCGCTTGAATGAATATATTGTCAAAGGCTTTACAATGAATGATGATTTTCTCAAAGAAAACGGCGGCGGCAAATATTGGCATGAACTACTTGATCGCATTCGTGATATTCGCAGTAGTGAGAAAGTCCTTTATCGTCAGGTGCTTGATTTGTATGCTACGAGCATTGATTACAATCCGAAAGCTTTGGAATCAATCAAATTTTTTAAAATTGTTCAAAACAAGTTGCACTATGCCGCGCATGGACACACGGCTGCTGAAATTATTGCCTCGCGTGCAAACTCTGGCAAACCTTTCATGGGACTGCTAAGTTTTTCAAGTGGAGGCGTCAGTAAAAAAGATATTGAAATAGCCAAGAATTATTTGGATGAGAAAGAATTGAAAATACTTAGTAATATTGTTTCCGCCTTTTTTGATTTGGCAGAGGTCAAGACTATGGAGCATCAAGCAATGTATATGCGAGACTGGATTGCCCAACTCGACAAGTTGATTGATGTTTTTGACAAAAAAGTTTTGACCGAAGCTGGCTCAATAAGTCACGCTGAGGCAATGGAAAAAGCAGAGACGGAATATCGAAAATATCAAATGCAAAATTTAAATGAGGTTGAAAAGGCCTATTTGGACACAATTAAAATGGTTCAAAAAGAAGTTGAGAAAAAAGTGAAAAAGAAAAAATAATAGTTGGAATAGAAATTGGATGAAAATGAAACTATCCGGAATTTCCGGATATTTCAAAAAGGCTTCAAGGGAGGTCATGCGAGAAAAAACTCTCCAAGGACCGTCCTCGGCTAAATCGGCTAAACTATGTTTTGGTCGATTTTGCTGTAACTGAGCCTTATTTGACGGATGCTTGTTTTAATGATAGAATATCAGTGTAATTATTTAAACACAAAACTATGAAAAACGACAATAATTCGCTTGCAATTTTTGAAAATTTCAAGATTCGTCGCCATTATGACGAAAAAAATGAAACTTGGTATTTTTCAGTGATTGATATTGTCGCAGCCTTGACCGAACAGGCAGATTTTAAAAAGGCGCAGAGTTATTGGACAACTCTCAAAAATCGCCTGAAAAAAGAAGGAAATGAGTCTGTCACAAAATGTGACAGACTGAAATTTCTCTCTTCTGATGGGAAGTTTTACGCTACTGATGTGGCAAATGTGGAAACAATTTTGCGCCTCATTCAATCTGTTCCGAGCAAAAAAGCTGAGCCAATCAAGCTTTGGCTTGCCAGGGTTGGCTATCAGCGAATGCAAGAAATGAATGATCCTGAAAAAGCCCTAAATCGCTCAAGGGAATATTGGCAAAGGCAAGGCAGGAGTGAAAAATGGATTCAGCAACGAATGACAGGACAAGAGACGCGAAACAAATTAACTGACTATTGGGCAGAGAGTGGGGTGGAAAAAGGCGAAGAGTTTGCTATTCTTACAAACATCATTCATCAAGAATGGAGTGACTTGTCAGTGAAGGCACATAAAAAGCTCAAAGGATTGAAAACTCAAAATTTGCGTGATCATATGAGTGAAGAAGAATTGCTTTTTACTGCACTTGCAGAACTTTCCACTAGAAGAATTGCTGAGACAGACAAATCCCAGGGCTTGGAGGGGAATAAAATTCCAGCGGTGAAGGGTGGTAGGATTGCCAAAGATGCAAGACTTGCTTTGGAAGAAAAAATAGGAAAATCAGTGGTGACAAATGAAAACTATTTGCCTCAGAGGAAAGCAAAAATATTAAATTGAAACAATAAATCTGTCCAGGGCTTGCAGGGCGGGTTCTTTGCCGGTTTTGGCGTTGTGGTCAATTTCGGCGAGCGCTTTGAGAAGACTGAGGATTTTGGCTTGTGAAAGCTGGCGTAGTTGCGAAAGAGATTTCTGGATGACATAGGGATGGAGTTTGGTGATTTGGGCAATGTCGGCGGGATAAGTAATGCCGCTGAAAAAACAATCGCCAATTTTCAGCAGGGTGCGAATGTGATAAGTGTACATTGAGAGCAGATAAAAAACATCTGCGCCATTTTCGATTTGTTCATGGAGCAGTGTCAGCGTGCGCGTTTTGTTGCCAGCCGTGAGAGCTTCAATGGCCTGAAAAACTGTGGAGTCAACTTTGGCTTTCACGAGCAGTTCCACATCGGCAGAAGTGATAATTTCACCTGCATTTTTGAAATTTGCCAATTTGGACAGCTCGTTGCTGAGCAGATAAAGATCATTGCCGACACTAGCAAGGAGCAATTCAAGGGCTCTTTTGTCGATGGTTTTTTCGGGTGCAAAATTTTTCAAAAAACTCAGTGCCCAATTGGAAAGTTTCAAGCCCTCAAGCGGAGCAAATTCCTGTTTTTTGGAGTTGGCTAGGAGGAACTTGAAAAGCGTGCCATTTTTTTTGGGGTTGGTGCTTTCAAAAAAAATCAGCACCGTGTCGGTGTCATTGATCAAATCGGGATTTTTTTTGAGAATTTTCAAAAGTTCTTTTTGTTGATCTGGATTTTGTGATTCGATAGCATTTTTGATGATGAGCAATTTTTTAGTGGAAAAAAGTCCCCTATTGGAAAGCAGATCCTTGAATTGTGCAGTTTCTGTGCTTGTTTCGCCGTAGTCAAGAACGCTCAGGTCTGAGCCTGAGCTATTTTTTGCCAAAAAAGTTTTCTTGAGGGCGCCAAGTTTTTCGTTGGAGCGAAAAGTGTCAGCTCCATAAAGGAAAATGAACATAATCTTAAAATCCTAAAGCTAAATGTCAAACCTGCCTGCCGGTAGGCAAGTGACTAATAAAATTCAAAATCCAAATATCAAAAACTAAACAGGTGTTGGGATTTAAGATTTTATTGGAAATTAGGATTTGGAAATTGGAAATTTATGAGGCTGGTGTCCAGCGGAGAGTTTGACCTGGGTCGATGATGTCAATCCAAATTTGCCCTGGGACGAATTTGATTTCTTGGCCAGTTTCATCCAGAAACAGCAATTTGCTTTCAATTTTGCTCTTGTCTTTCTTCCAAGTGCCTTTGTATTGCTTTCCATTTAGATAAAAATATGCCACGCCAGTGTCTGTCTGGTCAAACCAAGGATCTCCGATTTGTACATTGACATATTGTTCGCCAACTTTGACTGGAGCAGCATCTGCAATCATCACAACCACATTTTTTGGGGCAACTTTTTCTTTGGTGTTGCGGTCGGTGTCCACAGTTCCTCCCCAAGTTCTGACAAAGGAATTTGTGGCTTTGTCATAGTCATATTCGGCGTCAAATGGTTTGGCATAGGCAACGCGCAGGTTTCCACCGCTTGGGCGTTGGTCAAGAGGCGCTTCAGTTTGATGAGGGTAGCCCAAAAATTTGTTTTCCATGCTATATCCAAAGGCTTTGGCTCCCTCAAGCAAACTGGCAAATTTGGCATAACCAGTGTCAACTCCGCGCATATTGCCGTCTGCTTCTTTGCGGAAACAATATTTGCTGGATGATTTTCCTGCATCATCATTGCAATTCATATCATCGATGATGCCACTATTGAGAACCTCCTTGAATTGCTCAATGTCGGCGCGTCCCCAGTGAACATAAATAGAATCAAAGCTTTTGGCAAGATGCACAAAATCATGACGCGCACTGCGCAGGGAGCCAACTTCTTCAGGGCTATTGCAACCATAAACCCCCATCAGGCGTGTGATGCTGCCATAAACCGCTGACATTTCAACAACGAGGTCGGCTTGTCCAAGTCCAGCCAAGGGTCGAGCAGCCACATCGGCAGGTTGCATCACAGCCAAAGTTCGGCGGTTCCAATTTTCACAAGCCAGTCCTGTGATTGGACTGACATCCCCAGTGTTGGCGGGTGTAGTTGGTTCTGAGATGCCATTGACTTGAATTTGTTTGGCAACTGGCGGTTTCTTTTTGGTGGTAAAAAAAATGATTCCACCTGCGATGAGGGCGGCGATAAACACAATAATGCCGATTTGTTTTTTGTTCATTTAAATTTTATCCCGAATTAATCGCTAATAAATTTGCGAATATTCGCGAATTAGTTCGTGTGGATTAGTGAGTTATGCATTTATTTTTGGCAACTGGCACAGAAAAAAGTGCTCCGTTGGCCAATGACTGATCTTGAGATTATTGTAGCACATTTTTTGCATTTTTGCCCCTGTCTTTTGTACACAAAGAGTTTTGTTTGGAAAGAGCCAGATTTGTCGTTGGCGTCGCGGTAGTCACTGATGGAAGTTCCGCGCAACTTGATGGCTTTGAGAAGAATTTTTTTGATGGACTTGTGAAGCACTTTGATTTCATTTTCATTGAGGGAATTGGTTTTTCTGGCAGGCAAAATTTTGGCGTCAAAAAGAATTTCACTGGCGTAGATATTGCCAATGCCCAAAATCAAGGCGTTATTCATCAAACTTTCCTTGATTTGCCTGCTTTTTCCTTTGGCGAGCAGGTCGGTGAGATTTTTCAAAGTAAAATTATCAGCAATTGGATCGACGCCATATTTATTTTTGATATTATTGATTTCACTATCATCCAACAATGAAATTGTCGCAAATTTTCGCACATCTGAAAAACCAAGGGTGCTATTATTTTTCAGGAAAAACATATGATGAACATAGGGGCTATCTTTTTGTAGTTTTTCAACTGCTTGTTTGAAAATTTTTGAATTGTGATTTGATTGGAAATTGGAAATTGGAAATTGGAAATTTAGCAAGAGTTTCCCGGTCATTTTCAAATGAATAGCGATGGTTTTCCCGCTATTTAGTTTGATTAGAATTATTTTGCCCAAACGCGAAACAGCTTTGATTTTTTGCCCAGTAATTTCCTTGGTGAAATTGGCCAGCGAGCTGTTTTTGATGGCCTTGGGCACCAAGCTGAAAAAACCCACAAATTGTTGGCCAACAAGGCTTTCTAAATCAGACACGATAGTTTGAACTTCTGGGAGTTCTGGCATATGAAATGCGAATGAATGCGAATAAAATTTCCAATGGTTACGAATAATACGAATACGAATAAATGCAAATTAACTTGCGAATATTTGCAATGAATTTATTCGAGATTATTTGCGAAGTTATTCGCGACCATTCGCATTTTAGATTTCTCCCCAATTGTCACCCACTTTCACATCGACAATCAAGGGGACCTTGAGCTGGTAAACATTTTCCATCACGGTTTTGATTTTTTTGGCAACTAAGTCGGCTTTTTCAGCGGGAACTTCCAAGATGATTTCATCGTGAATTTGAAGTAGCATTTTGACTTCTTTGTCGGCTGCAAATTCGCGGGCCACTGCAAGCATAGCAAGTTTCATGATGTCAGCAGTCAAACCTTGAATCGGCATATTAATGGCCATGCGTTCAGCGCCGGCGGCGACTTGAAAATTTGGCGAATTGATTTCAGCTAGGTTTCTTCTGCGTCCGAGCAAAGTTTCCACGAACCCATTGGCACGGGCAAACTCGCGAGTTTCTTTCATATAAACAGCCACGCCAGCAAACTTTTCCAAATAAGCATTGATGAAGCGTTGCGCATCTTCACGCGCAATGCCCGCAGATTGCGCAAGACCGAAAGAACTCATGCCATAAATGATGCCAAAATTGAGGGCCTTGGCGGACGAGCGCATTTTTTCGCTCACTTGCGAAAGCGTGACATTGTTGATTTGGGCAGCGGTAATTTTGTGAATGTCATCGCCTCGGTGAAAAGCTTCAATCAATTTTTTGTCACCACTCACATGGGCAACGCAGCGCAGATCAATTTGGGAATAATCAGCGCCAATCAATTTGCAACCCTCACTAGCCACAAAAGCGGTGCGCAAAAGCTGCCCAAGCTCAGTTTTGATAGGAATGTTTTGCAGATTTGGTTCGCTGGAGGAAAGTCTGCCTGTGGCAGTGACGGCTTGTTGAAAGGTGGTGTGGATGCGAGAATTTTGATCCACAAGTTTTGGAATTGCATCCAAATAAGTGGTTTTGAGTTTAAAAAGCTCTCGGTACTGTTCAACTTTTGGAATAATTTTGTGTTTGCTTTTCAGTTTTTCCAACTCAGCTGAGGCGGTGGAGAAACCCTTTTGCGTTTTTTTGATATCGCCAGTTGGCAAACCCAAAGTTGAAAAAAGAATTTCAGCCAATTGAGAAGGCGAATTAACATTGAAATCTTTGCCAGCCATTTGGTGAATTTCTTTTTCAAGTTCATTGATGGTC